>DASUXS010000473.1:0-7946 GCA_036377855.1 Moraxellaceae bacterium | reverse complement strand
GAAGACTTCGACCCGCTGGAAATGGACCAGTACTCGTCCCTGAACCAGCTGTCCAAGGCGCTCGCCGAATCCGCTTCCGACCTGCTGGACCTCAAGTCCACGCTGATCGACAAGGCGCGTGACACCGAAACCCTGCTGCTGCAGCAGTCGCGCATCAACACCGAACTGCAGGAAGGCCTGATGCGTTCGCGCATGGTGCCGTTCTCGCGCCTGGTGCCGCGTCTCAAGCGCATCGTGCGCCAGACCGGCCAGGAAGTGAGCAAGCCTGCCGACCTCGATGTCATCAATCCAGAAGGCGAAATGGACCGTACGCTGCTGGAGCGTATCGTCGCGCCGCTGGAACACATGCTGCGTAACGCCGTCGACCACGGCCTGGAAGATGTCGCCGCGCGTGCCGCCGCCGGCAAATCGCCACAGGGCCGTGTCACGCTGACGCTGGCTCGTGAAGGTGGTGAAGTGGTGCTGACGCTGGCCGACGACGGCCGCGGCATCAACATTCCCGCCGTGCGCAAGAAGGCGCTGGAGCGCGGCCTGATCAAGGCCGACCAGGACATTTCCGATCAGGAAGTCATACAGTTCATTTTCCACGCCGGCTTCTCCACGGCTTCCGCGGTGACGCAGATTTCCGGTCGTGGCGTGGGCATGGACGTGGTGCAGTCCGAAATCAAGCAGATGGGCGGCGTGGTTTCCATCCACTCCGTCACCGGCCAGGGCACCACCTTCACCATACGCCTGCCGTTCACGGTGGCGGTGAACCGTGCCCTCATGGTGCGCATCGGCGAAGACAGCTATGCCATTCCGCTGGCGCAGATCGAAGGTATCGTGCGTGCCAGCCCCTATGAGCTGGAAACCTATTACGCGCCGGATGCCCCGCTCTTCGAATATGCCGGCATCGCCTACCGCCTGAACTATCTCGGCGAATTCGTGCACGGCGTGAAGTCGCCCAACCTGGTCGGCCACACGCTGCCGCTGCCGGTGCTGCTGATCCGCGGTGGCGAACAGCGCATTGCCATCCAGGTGGACCAGCTCATCGGCTCGCGCGAAATCGTCGTGAAATCCATTGGTGCGCAGCTCGCCTCCGTGGCCGGCATCTCCGGCGCCACCATCCTCGGCGACGGTTCCGTGGTCATCATCCTTGACGTCATCGCCATGCTGCGTGCCGCCTCGCTGGCGGTGCCGCGCGTGGCGGTGTCGGTGGACAGTGCCCTGCCGCAGCTGCCGGAAAGCGAGACCAAGCGTACGCGTACGGTGATGGTGGTCGACGACTCGGTGACGGTGCGCAAGGTGACCTCGCGCCTGCTCGAACGCCACGGCTACGATGTGCTGCTGGCCAAGGACGGGATGGACGCCATCGCCAAGCTGGAAGACGCGCATCCGGACATCATGCTGCTGGACATCGAAATGCCGCGCATGGACGGTTTCGAAGTGGCCTCGCTGGTGCGCCACAACCCCAACCTGGAAGACCTGCCCATCATCATGATCACCTCGCGTACGGGTGAAAAACACCGCGAGCGTGCTTTCCAGATCGGCGTGAATGCCTATATGGGCAAGCCCTTCCAGGAAGAGCAGCTGCTGGAAATGATTGCCGAGCTGCTGGCTGCAGCTGCGGTGAAGTGAGGAGCCGCGCATGAGTGAGCGTCGCAATCCGCGTGTCGGTGTAGTCAGCGACTCCAATCTGCAGCGCCTGGCGCTGGCGCAGGCCGTGAAGGGGCATGGCTACGAGCTGAGCTTCAACACGTCGCCGGACAAGCTGGACGAGTCCACGCTGGACGGTGCCGAGCTGGATGTCTGGGTGGTGGACCTGCAGGACGAGGACGACGAATTCCTCGACCGCCTGCTGGACCATTCCGCCGCCCCCATCCTCTTCGGCCTGGAAGAAGCGCCGGCCCAGGGAGCGCGCAATTATCCGCGCTGGGAGCGCCGCGTTTTCGTCAAGCTCAAGGACACGGTCGGCGAGCCGGTGCTGGAAGAGCATCTCGACGTGCTGGAGCAGGCCGCGCCTGCCGCCACGCCCGTGGTGCTGGAGCTGCCGCCGGAAATCACCGGGCGCAATCCGGAAGAGCTGGACCTGGTCTGCGTGCTGGCGGCTTCGCTGGGTGGACCGGCCGCGGTCAAGGAATTCCTCGACTGCCTGCCCAAGGGCCTGCCCGTGGCCTTCGTGCTGGCGCAGCATATCGACCTGCGCATGCAGGAAACGCTGGCGCATGTGCTGGTGCGCCACAACGGCATGCCCTGCAAGGTGGCAGCGGCCGGTGACCGCCTGCGCCATGGCGAAGTGCTGATTGCGCCGGTCGCCACGGAAATCGATTTCGGCGAACAGGGTGACGTGCTGGTGCGCGACATCAAATGGGATGGACCATATTCACCGTCCATTGACCAGGTCATCGCCAATGTCACGCGCCGCTTCGGTGATCGTTCCGGCGCGCTGATTTTCAGCGGCATGGGCGGCGACGGCTCCATTTCCGGGCCGCTGATGCAGGAGGCCGGAGGCTTCATCTGGGGCCAGACCGCGGAATCCTGCGCCTGCTCCAGCCAGCCTGACTCCATGCGCGCCACCGGTGTGGTGACTTTCAACGGCACGCCCGGCGAACTGGCGGCCCACCTTGTAGAATTTGTGCGCAACCGCGTATTGGCGATTGCCTGATTTATCCCTGTAAAAGCCTTCCTGGCTTGTACAGGGTCGCCGGTTCCGGCGCATGTCCGGAACCGGCTCGCGCCAGAACAGCAAGCAAGCTTGTTGTTTTGCGGTCGGCACATCCTTGTGCCTCCGTTGTGTAAGAACTGATGTGACAAGAACCGGATATTGCCATGGCTTCGACCCAGCTCACGCTCAACCAGACCACCCTGCTTGGTGCCACCACCGGTACCATTGCCTGCCTGCTGCTGCCCATGACCGGCCGCCAGCTGCTGCTGCCCAATGTCACCGTGGCAGAGGTGGTGGTGGACAATGAAGTCGTCGCCGCGCCCGCGGGCAGCCCCGAGTGGCGGGTGGGGGCGGTGAGCTGGCGTGGCCAGATGGTGCCGGTGATTGCCTTCGAGGGCCTGAACGGCCAGGCCGTGCCGCGCGAAAGCCGCCAGATCGCCATCCTCAACGGCATCAGTGCGCAGCGCGACCTGCCTTTCTACGGCATTGTCATCCAGGGCACGCCGCGCCTGGCCAAGGTCAAGATCGCGCAGCTGGAAGACCTGGATGGCGCCAGCACCGGCCCGGTGGAGTTCCTGCAGGTGCGCTATGCCGGCGACCTCGCCGTGATTCCCGACCTGGATGCCCTGGAAGCGCAGCTGCTGGCTTCCTGACAGGTTACCGTTTCTTCATTTTCCCATCACACCGGCCATTTGCCGGCGCCGCTATACTGCGGGCATCCGCCCATTCCGGAGCCTGCCCGCATGACCGCCAGCCCTTCCGCCTTCAGCACGCCCTTCAATACCAGCACGCAGTGGGGCTGGGTGGCCAAGACCTTCCACTGGCTGATTTTCCTGCTCATGCTGGCGGCGTGGTTCGCTGTCGAATCGCATGAGTATTTTCCCAAGGGTTCACCCGAGCGCGCTTTCCGCATGATGCTGCACAAGTCTTTCGGTGCCAGCGTTTTCTTCCTGGTGTGGCTGCGTCTGTACTGGCGCCTGTCGCAACCCCATCCGGCACCGGAGCCGGCACCGCGCTGGCAGCTGCTGGCGGCTGCCGTGGTGCACTGGGGGCTGTACTTCGTCATGGTCGCGTTGCCGCTCACCGGCATGCTGGCTTCGCAGTTCGGCGGCCGTGTCGTTTCCTGGTTCGGTCTTTTCGACATTCCCGTGTTGCTGGCGCCGGACAAGGCGTTTGCCGGCCAGCTCATGGGCCTGCACAAAGACCTGCTGTGGCCGCTGCTGCTGGTACTGCTGGCGGGGCATGTGGGCGCCGCGCTCTGGCATCATGTCATCACGCGTGACCGCACGCTGCGGCGCATGCTGCCCTTCCTGGACTGAGGCCAAGCAGATCGTGCATGTGCTCATCGTCGAAGATGATCCCGGCATCGCCGGCACGCTGACGGAATTCCTCGCCAGCCGCGGCCATGTTGCCGACTGGGCGGCATCGCCGGCCCAGGCCCTGTTGCGCCTGGAGCAGGCACGCTTCGATGCCGTGGTGCTGGATCGCGGCCTGCCGCGTATCGAAGGCCTGCGCCTGCTGGACATCATGCGGCGCGAACTTGGCCTGCAGATGCCGGTGCTGGTGCTGACCGCGCGTGACACGGAAGAAGACAAGCTGCAGGGTTTTGCCGCGGGTGCCGATGACTATGTGGTGAAGCCGTTCTCGCTGGCGGAGGTGGAAGCGCGCCTGCAGGCCCTGCTGCGCCGCAGCAGTGGCGGCAGCGGCTACAGCCAGGCGTTGCAGCTGGGAAAGCTGCGCTATGACCGCGACCGCCTGGAACTCAGCGTGGCCGGCGAGATACGCCATGCCGGTCCCAAGGTGATGAAGCTGATAGAAGTCCTGCTGCAGGAACCGGGCCGCGTGCTGACGCATGAACATATCGAGGAAAGCCTCTGGGGCGAGCCGCAGCTGAATGGCGACCGCCTGCGCCAGGTGCTCTACCAGGCGCGCAAGCTATTGGAAGCTTCCGACGTGGAAATCGTCAGCGTGCATGCCCGTGGTTACCGCATGGAGCAGAAATCTTGAGCCAGCCAATCAGCCAGCCAGCCGGCAAATCAGCGGGCAAGGTGGTCAGCCTGCGCCTGCGCCTGATGCGTTTGACCGCCCTGTGTTTGTGCGTGGTTCTGCTCACCTCTTTTGTCGCCACGGCCGTCATCCTCAACGAGCGCGAAGAAGACCTGATAGACCAGATGCTGGAAGAGCAGCTGGATGCCGACATCAACCAGTACTCCCCTGAAGCCGGCCTGCTGCAGACCAGCGTGCCGCGCATGCAGTTCTATGCCTTCACGCCGGGACATCCGGACGAGGCCCTGCTGCCCGTGCATTTTCGCGGTGCCCTGCCGGGCAAGCACGAGGTCGATGTGGGCGATACCGAATACCATTTCGTCGTGCGTGACGAAGGCGGCCGGCGTTTTGTGCTGGCCTACGATGCCGAGCAGTATGAAGACAGCTTCACCGACCTGATGGTGATCCTGGCGCTGGCCTTCCTGGTGGTCATGGTGCTTTCCGTCACCATCATCTATGTGCTGGGGCGGCGTGCGCTGCGCCATATCGAAGGCCTGGCGGCGGCCGTGCAGAATCCTGCGGATCATTCCTTCCTGCATGAAGGCATGGAGGCGGAAGTGCGGGCGCTGGCCGAAGCCCTGGATGGCTATCGCGCGCGGCAAAGCCTGCTGCTGGAGCGCGAACAGGAATTTTCCGCGCATCTCAGCCATGAGCTGCGCACGCCGCTGAGCGTGGTGCGGGCCCAGGCCGAGCTCATCAGCCTGCAGCATGCCGGCAATGAAAATCTGGAAGCACGCGCCACGGCCATCATGGACCAGGTGGACCGCATGCGCCTGCTCATGGAGCAGCTGCTGCGCCTGGCACGCAGCCAGCGTTCGCCGGAGCGACAGCCCGTGGCCCTGCGCGCACTGGTCGACAGGCTCTGGGACGAACTCGCGCAAGGCAGCCGCAGCGCCACGCGCCTGGACAACCAGCTGGCGGCACGCCAGGAAGTGCAGGCGGATCCGCTGCTGCTCGAGCTGGTGCTGCGCAATGTCATGGCCAATGCACGCCTGCATGCCAATGGCTCCCTGCTCACGGTGCGTCAGGACGGCATGACGCTGTCGCTGGAGGACAGTGACGATGCCCCGCGCGATGTGTCGCGCCTGGCCTCCGACAATGGCCAGGGCATAGGCCTGGCCATCCTGGAGCGTGCCTGCAAACTGCTGGGCTGGGGTTATGACGTCACTGCGACTGCCACAGGCACACGCGTTTCAATCACGCTGCGCTAGCCGCTGAATCACGCCGCGCCAGCTCCTCACAAAATCCTCACAATTCCATCACGGCCCGCTTCCAGCTCAGGCAGCACCCTAGTTGCGAACTGGAGGTGCTGTCTTGCTCGCCAAACTTTTCCCATCGTCCGCCCTGCGTGATGACGGCTTTTCTGCGCAGGCGCTTTGCATTCTGCCGCTGCTCATCCTCATGGCCTGGGGCGCCGAAGCCAGTGGCCTGGATGCCTGGCTGGAGAACCGCTATTTCGATGCGGGATTGCAGGCCTTTCCGCTGCGCAACAGCCTGCTGTTCAGTGCCGTGCTGCATGACGGCCTGCGTATTGCCGTCGTGGCCATGCTGCTCCTGCTGCTGCTGGTTTTGCTGCTGGCACAGCTGCTGCCGGCCACGCTGGGCCGGTATCTGCCGCCGTTCTGGCAGCAGCCGCGCCTGTTGCCTTACCTCGCGGCGGTGTTTGCGACGGGTCCCGCACTGGTCGGCCTGCTGAAGCAGGCGACCACGCGCAGCTGTCCCTGGAGCCTGCTGCAGTACGGCGGCACGCTGCCTTATGGCGGCCAGCCATTTTTCAGCCTGGCGTCAGCAGGGCACTGCTTTCCGGGTGCGCATGCCACGACCGGCTTCGTGCTGTTTGCCTTCGTGCCGCTGCTGCCGGCGTCCAGGCGCTGGTGGATGGCTCTGCTGGTATTTGCCTTCGGCATGGCCGCGGGCTGGGTGCAGATGCTGCGTGGCGCGCATTTCCTTTCGCACAATCTCTGGTCGGCGGTGCTGGGGTGGTCAGTGATGTGGCTGGCGTGGCGGTTGCTGCAGCCCGGCTTGCTGCCCGTCCAGCAGCTGCAGTGGCAGGACGGCAGCGAGGAACAGGCGACATGACGGTGAAAACGGAAGTCCTTGCGCGCCAGCGTTCTGCCGCGCAGACGACATGGGCCTGGCGCAGCGAAAGTGTGCTGCTGCTTTATGCCGTGGGCCTGGTGCTGTTCTATAACCAGGCGTTCTGGTCTTTCCTGCTGCATGTGACGAATCTGCCGGGATGGCATGGCCTGCTATTCCAGGGCGCAGTCTTCAGCCTGCTGGCGGCTTTCTTTTTCCTGGTGCTGTCCTTGCTGCCTTTCCGCTGGCTGGGGCGTCCGCTGTTGTCCGTGCTGCTGCCCCTGTCGGCATTGGCCGCCTATTTCATGAACCAGTACGGCACCGCCATCGACGGCCGCATGATGCAGAACGTCTTCGAGACCGACCTGCGTGAAATGCTGGATCTCGCCACCCTGAAGATGGCGCTGTATTTCCTGCTGCTGGGTATGCTGCCGGTCGTCCTGCTCTGGTGCATTCCCCTGCAATCCCCGCCGGGCTGGCGGGCGGCATTGAAGACGCGGGCGCTGGCGATTGCTGTTGCCGTGCTGGTGCTGCTGCTGACGGTTGGCAGCCAGTACCAGTCCATCGCGTCGGTGGCGCGCAACCACAAGGAAATCCGCTATTACCTGGTGCCCAATAATTTCATCAAAGGCATCCAGGACTATCTCAAGGACCTGGGGGGCCTGGAGCAGACAGCGGGCGACACACTGGCCCCAACGCCGATTGCCCGCGATGCCCATCCCGGCGCCAGCTGGACAGGCCGTCAGCGCAAGACGCTGTTCGTGCTGGTGGTGGGTGAAACCGCGCGCGCGGAAAATTTCGGTCTTGATGGCTATGAGCGAAATACCACCCCCGAACTGGCGCAGCAGCAGGGCCTGGTGAATTTCAGCCATATGACTTCCTGCGGCACGGATACGGCGGTATCGCTGCCCTGCATGATGTCAGGCCTGGGGCGGGAGGATTATTCCCTGGCGCGGGCGCGTGAACGCGAAAACCTGCTGGACGTGGTGCAGCGCAGCGGCATCAAGGTGCTGTGGATGGACAACCAGTCCGGCTGCAAGCGTGTCTGCGACCGCGTGCAACGCATCAATACCTCGGAAATGACGGATCCGGCCTTCTGCAAGGACGGCGAATGCCATGACGGCATTCTTGTCGGGCAGCTGCGCCATTACGCGGAAACCATGACGCAGGACACGCTGGT
>DASUXS010000472.1:0-12741 GCA_036377855.1 Moraxellaceae bacterium | reverse complement strand
CCTGGTCAAGGACATGGGCTTGGGCGGTGATCGTGAAAAGCTTGCTGAGCGCATTGGTGAGGAAATGGCGCGACTGCATGCCATACGGCCGCCTGAAGCCCGTCTGGACTTCCTGAAAGCACCGGCCTTGTCTCCTGCCTTGCAGGGCGTGAAAGATTTCCGTGACTTCCTCGATTGCCACCACACGGCTTTCCCCGCCCTCGAATGGGGAATCCGCTGGCTGGAGAAAAATGCGCCCGTGACAGAGGCGCTGGTGCTGACGCATCGTGATTTCCGTACCGGCAATTACATGGTGGACGAGCATGGCCTGACCGCGGTGCTGGACTGGGAATTCGCGGCCTGGTCCGATCCCCTGGAAGACCTGGGCTGGTTCTGTGCACGTTGCTGGCGTTTCGGGAAGTTTGAAAATGAAGCCGGCGGTATTGGCTCGCGTGCTGCGCTCTATCGCGGCTATGAAGCTGTCAGCGGCCGGCAGCCGGATCCGGCAGCAGTGTTTTTCTGGGAGGTCTATGCGCATGTGCGCTGGGCCATCATCGCCCTGCAACAGGGGGAGCGCCATGTCTCCGGCCGCGAGCCTTCGCTGGAGCTGGCGCTGACGGCGCATATCGTGCCGGAGCTGGAGCTGCAGATCCTGCGCATGACGGGGGTGGGCAATGCGTGAACAACCCGATGGTGCTGCCCTGCTGGCGGTGGCGCGTGAAGTCCTCAAGCGCGAACTGCTGCCGCTGCTGCCGGAAAACAAGGCCTATGCGGCCCTGATGATTGCCAATGCCATGGGCATTGCCGAACGCCAGCTGCAGGCGGGTGACGCGGCGCAGCAGGAAGAGGCGGCGGCGCTGGAAAAGCTGCTGGGTGAAACGGCGCCGCTGGCCGATCTCAATCGCACCTTTGCGGCGGGCATCCGCGCCGGCGAATTCGATGACACTGCCGAGGCGCAGCGCATCCTGCTGGATGCCGTGCTGCAGCGCGTACGCGAAAGCGCCCCCAAGGCTCTGCAACGCTGAGGCCCCGGCGCTGCATGCGTCGTTTCTTCAAGCCTTGGCCGCCCGGCCACGCCATGCTGGCCACTCCTGTCCTGCGGAGTGAAGGCGATGGCCTCCCTGTTTGCCTGGCTGTATGCGCCGGGTTTCTTCCTGCTCTTCAATGGTCTCGCTATCAGTTTGCTGCATGGCCGGCCGCAAGCTGCTTGGCTGCTGGTGCCCCTGTTGCTGCTGGCCATCCTGCTGTCACTGCTGGCGGAGCGTTGGCGGCCTTATGAAAAGCAGTGGAACCGGGATCATGGCGACAGCCGTCGCGATGTCACGCATGCCTTCGTCAACGAAAGCCTGAACCTGTTCAGCATTGCCGCGATTCCGCTGGTTGCCGCCTTGCTTCCGCATTTTTCTGCCTGGCCGCTGCACTGGCCTTTCTTCCTGCAATGGTTGCTCGCTGTTGTCGTGGCCGACCTGGGTATCACGCTGATGCACTGGTTCAGCCATCGCAGTGCCTGGTTGTGGCGGCTGCATGCCGTGCATCACAGCGTCCAGCGCATGTATGGCCTGAATGGTTTGATGAAACACCCATTGCACCAGGCGGCAGAAGCCCTGGCAGGCACAGTGCCGTTATTGCTGCTGGGAATGCCGGTGTCGGTTGCTGCTGGCCTGGCCTTTGCGATTGCCATCCAGCTGTTGTTGCAGCACAGCAATGTGGATATGCGTGTCGGGCCTTTGCGCAAGGTGTTTGCCTGGGCGCCGCTGCATCGTTTCCATCACCTGAAATACGGCCGCGCCGGCGATGTGAATTTCGGGCTCTTCTTCACGCTGTGGGATCGCCTGCTGGGGACGGCTTTTGACAGCCGCTATCGCGTTGCCGGCGGTGATCTGGGCATAGGCAGCGAGCCGGATTATCCCAAGGGCTGGCGGGCGCAGATGCTGGCGCCATTCCGGCAACGCCAGCGCCATCCCGTGCCCGTCCTGCCGCAGGGACTGCGGACGGAAAACTAGGCAATCACTTCAATACGGAAACCGCGCAGGGTCTGGTCGGCGCGTACACCGAACATCTGGCGCATGGTGCGGGAAAAATGCGCGGCATCGGCAAAGCCGGCGCCGTGGGCGGCGTTGGTCAGGGTCTCGCCGGAAAGCGCCAGCACCAGGGCTAGGCGCAGTCGCCGCCATAACACCAGCCGCCGCACGGGCATGCCGATCTGCTGGCCGAAGAGACGCTCCAGCTGGCTGAGTGACAGGCTGGCGTGCTGCGCCAACTCCTGTGCATTGATTTTGTTTTCCGTAAGGCTGGCGTCCAGGGCTGCCAATGCACTGAGCAGGCGGGTATCCAGGGCAGCTGCCTGCCGGGCCCGGCCCAGGGCTTGTGTCAGTCCTGCCAGGGAGGGTTCCGCGGTGGCCAGTTCCTTTTGCAGCCTGGCGCTCGGGAATTCAGTGGGCTCGGCAAAAACCGTGAAGACGTTTTCCGCCGCTGCCAGGATTTCATGCGCCTGCAGGGCGGGAATGAAAAATCTTTCGCTAGTGTAGGCATCGCCATCAAGGCTGACTTGCAGACGCTGTCCAGGTGCCCACAGGAATTGATGGGCAAAGTGGGCATGCGCCGAGGTGGCGCCTATCGCCCCTTGCAGCAGCACAAAATCCGGTGCCATCTGCAGGCGGCCTTGCCAGTTTATGGCGGTGTCACGGTTGTCCATGGAGATATGGCTAAGGCATGGGGAGGACCGCAGCATGCATGCGCCGGCTGCCGGGGTAAAGCCCGGCGGCGACAGCAAGCATGCACTTTTTTCAGGCTGGCAATCTGTCCAGCACGCGATACATCAGCGCCTCCTGCAAATGCGCGGCCGCCACGGCAGCGCTGCCTTCCATGTCGGCAATCGTGCGCGCCACACGCAGCACGCGATGGTAGGCGCGTGCGGAAAGCCGCATGCGGCGCATCGCCTCCTCCAGCATGTCGGCATCCGCACTTTGTAGCGTCGCATGCACCGCCAGCTGCGAGGGTCCGAGTTCCTGGTTGAGATGGCCCTGCCGCTGCTGTTGCCTTGCGCGCGTCGCCAGCACGCGCGGCCGCACGGCGCGTGTGGCTTCGCCGGGACCGCCGCGATGCAGCACTTCCGCCGACAGTGCCGGCACTTCCACATGCAGGTCGATACGGTCCAGCAAGGGCCCGGACAAACGACTGCGATAACGCGCGACCTGGTCCGGCGCGCAACGGCAGCGCGCGGTGCCGTCACCCAGATAGCCGCAGGGGCAGGGATTCATGGCGGCAATCAGCTGGAAGCGCGCGGGAAAGCGCACCTGGTTCGCGGCACGTGAAATCACCACATGCCCCGACTCCAGCGGCTCGCGTAAAACCTCCAGCACCTTGCGATCAAATTCCGGAAATTCATCCAGGAAAAGCACGCCGTGGTGCGCCAGCGTGATTTCTCCCGGCCGCGGGTGTGAGCCGCCGCCCACCAGTGCCGCGGCGGAGGCCGTGTGGTGCGGCGCCCGGAAAGGCGGCTGTGTGCTCAACGTTTCACCGTGGCCCAGCAGGGAGCGTATCGCCGCCACTTCCAGCGCCTGCTGTTCATCCAGGGCCGGCAACAAGCCGGGCAGCCGTGAGGCCAGCAGCGTTTTGCCAGTGCCCGGCGGCCCCAGCATGAGCAGGGAATGGCCGCCGCTGGCGGCGATCTCCAGGGCACGCCGGGCCTGGTACTGGCCTTTCACATCGGCTAGGTCGGGCAGCCCCCAGGTTTCCGCTTCTTCGGGGATGGCGGCCGCTGCCTGCATCGGCAGGGGCTGCTGCCCGTTGAGATGGGCATAGACCGCCAGCAGATGGTCGCCGGCCCGGACCACGGCGCCACGCGGCCGCGCCGCCTCGGCGCCATTGGCCTGGGGCACGAAGAGGGTGTGGCCGGCATCGCGGCAGGCCAGGCTGGCGGGCAGGACGCCGGTAATGCGCCGCAACTCACCGGACAGCGACAGCTCCCCCAGGAACTCGGCCCCCGTCAGGGCGGCCACGGGCAGCTGGCCATTGGCGGCCAGTATCCCCAGGGCGATGGGCAGGTCGAAGCGCGAGCCGTCCTTGGGCAGGTCGGCCGGGGCCAGGCTGATGGTGATGCGGCGTTGCGGGAACTCGAAGCCCGAGGTCATCAGGGCCGAGCGCACCCGGTCCTTGCTTTCACGGACCGCGGCCTCGGGCAGGCCGACGATGGCCAGGCCGGGCAGGCCCGGGCTGAGATGGACTTCAACGGTGACGGGCGGGGCGTCCAGCCCCAGCTGCGCGCGCGTGCGCACGATTGCGAGCGACATCCTTGTGCTCTCCATATGGGCCCGCGCCGGGAGGGCGGGGCATCGTCCGGGGCGCATCCTTGCGCCGCCGTAGGGGTGTCTCAGGGCTTCTGGCGGTTCTCGCTGCTGGCCAGGCGCTGTTCCAGGGCGCGCAGCTCGGCCTCCACGGCCTCCAGGCGGCTGCGCGTACGCGACAGCATGGCGGTCTGCACGTCGAATTCCTCGCGGGTCACCAGTTCCATGCGGGCCAGGGCCTCGCGCAGCACGGCCTTGATGTTTTCCTCCAGATCCCCGCGCAGCTGGCGCACGCCAGGGGGCAGGACCTGGGCCAGCTGTTCGCTGACGCGGTTGACGATCTGTTCCAGTGCCATGAAGCAGGCTCCTTTTTAAGGCTTAAAACCCGGGGATGAGGCACCGGATTCTAGCACCGGGCCTTGCGGCCCCGCATAGGGCCGATTTGTGCACTATCTTTGTGCACCAAGATGGGGTTTTGACGAATTTCTTGCACCGAGACGGGGAGGATGGCGGCCGGTGGGGCGGCTCCGGTGACCTTGCGCCCCCGGAAAACTGTGACGCTGATGTTGATTTGTAGGGGTGGCGTAAGCATTGGCATGGCTTTCGCAAAGTGTCCGGCAAGTTCTTCACAGAGCTTCGCAGTTTTCACTTCCAACGAGTCACCACAGGGTTTTTTAGGAGTTGCACCGATGAAACTGACCAAACTCTCTTCTGCGCTTCTGGCTGGCGGTCTGCTGATGGTGGGTGTTGCCGCCCAGGCTGAAGAAGCTGCATCCGCTTTCTCCACCACTGGCAGCGTTGCGCTGACCAGCAACTACCAGTACCGCGGCATTGGCCAGACTTCCGGCACCGCGGCCGTGCAGGGCGCCATCACGCTGAGCCACTCCTCCGGTCTTTATGCTTCCGTCTGGTCTTCCAGCGTGAGCTTCGCGCAGGGCACCGAGATGGATCCGTCGATCGGTTACTCCGGCAAGGCTGGCGATGTCGGTTATGACGTCGGCTTCCTGCAGTACGCCTATCCGGGTGCACGCAACCCCAACAACTTCCGCGAAGTGTATGGCTCGGTGAGCTATATGGGCGGCAAGTTCGGCCTGGCCTACAGCGACGACTTCTTCGGTGAAACCGGCAAGTCCCTGTACACCTACCTGGACTACGGCACCACCGTGGCTGACTTCGGCGTCTTCGCCCACGTTGGCTACAACATGCTGGATGACGAGTTCTATAACGACACGTCTTCCCTGCTGACCAAGGACAAGTACCTCGACTACAAGGTTGCGGTGAACAAGGCCGTTGCCGGCGTGACGCTGGAACTTGCCTATGTCGGTACCGACCTGGATGAAGACGAGTGCTTCGGCGGCACCAATGACTGCGAAGGCAAGGGTGTTTTCACCGTCTCCAAGGCTTTCTGATCCCGCTGTAATCCGCGCGCGCTAACCCCGCGCGCGGTTCTTTCTGATACAGGAGTGCGTGCAATGAAACTAGTTACCGCGATCATCAAGCCCTTCAAGCTGGACGATGTGCGCGAAGCGCTGTCGGACATCGGCGTGCAGGGCATCACCGTCACGGAAGTGAAGGGTTTCGGCCGCCAGAAAGGCCACACGGAGCTTTATCGTGGCGCTGAATACGTGGTGGATTTCCTGCCCAAGGTGAAGATTGAAATCGCCACCAGCGACGACCTGCTGGACCAGGTGATAGAAGCCATCACCAAAGCGGCCAACACCGGCAAGATTGGCGACGGCAAGATCTTCGTCACCACGCTGGAACAGGCCATCCGCATCCGTACCGGTGAAACCGGCGTCGACGCGATCTGATTTCCCAAAACCTCGCTGCCATACGCGTACAACGCGGAGGAGTTCTCGTGAAAAAATTTGTCTATGCCCTCATGCTGGGTGGCGCCCTGGTGGCGAGCACCCCGCTGTTCGCAGAAGATGCCGCCCCCGCGGCTGCGCCGGCCGTCGAGGCTGCTGCACCTGCCCCTGAAGCCGCTGCACCGGCTCCCGAAGCTGCCGCTCCTGCGGCTGCCGAAGCGGCGCCTGCTGAAGCCGCTGCTCCCGCCGCGGCCCCCGTGTGTGGCGACAAGGGCTTTGAATGCAACAAGGGCGACGTCGCCTGGATGCTGACCGCCACCGCCTTCGTGCTGTTCATGACGGTGCCGGGCCTGGCGCTGTTCTACGCCGGCATGACGCGCTCCAAGAACGCGCTGTCCACCGTGATGCAGAGCTTCACGATCTTCTGCGTGATCGCCGTGCTCTGGGTCGTCTACGGCTACAGCCTGGCGTTCACCACCGGCAACGCCTTCATCGGCTCCTTTGACAAACTGTTCATGGCGGGCTCCAGCATGTCGGCGCCGTCGGCCACGTTCAGCAAGGGCGTCTACATTCCGGACTTCGTGTTCGCCTGCTTCCAGCTGACTTTCGCCGCCATCACCGTGTCGCTGATCACCGGTGGTTTCGCCGAGCGCATGAAGTTCTCCGCCGTGCTGATCTTCAGCGTGGTGTGGTTCACCTTCGCCTACCTGCCCATGGCCCACATGGTGTGGTTCTGGGATGGTCCCGATGCCTACACCGACGCTGCTGCTGCTGAAACGGCCGCCACGCACGCCGGCTTCCTCTTCGGCAAGGGCGCACTGGACTTCGCCGGCGGCACCGTGGTTCACATCAACGCCGGTATCGCTGCCCTCGTCGCCGCCATCGTGGTCGGCAAGCGCAAGGGCTATGGCAAGACCCACTTCGCTCCGCACAGCCTGATGATGACCGCCATCGGTACCGGCATGCTGTGGATGGGCTGGTTCGGTTTCAACGCGGGTTCCGCGCTGGAAGCCGGCACCTCCGCAGGCCTGGCCTTCTTCAACACCCTCTTCGGTACCGCCGTTGCCGGCGTGGCCTGGGTGGGCACGGAGTGGATCCTCAAGGGCAAGCCCTCGCTGCTGGGCGTGTGCTCGGGCATCGTGGCCGGTCTCGTGGCCATCACCCCGGCCGCCGGTTTCGTGGGCCCCATGGGCGCGCTGATCATCTGCGGCACCGCTGGTGTGGTGTGCTTCCTGGCCGCCACCAAGCTCAAGGCCATGCTGGGCTATGACGATTCCCTGGATGCCTTCGGCGTGCACGGCATCGGCGGCATCATCGGCGCCCTGGGCACCGGCATCTTCGTGAACCCGGCCCTCGGCGGCACCGGTGTCTGGGATTACGTCACCAACAGCGTGGCTCCGTTTGATCCGGCTGCCCAGTTCATCGCCCAGCTCTGGGGCGTGGGCACCGCCATCGTGGTGTCGGGTGTGGTGGCCGCAGTGGTGCTGCTGGCCCTCAAGTACACCATCGGTGTGCGCGCCTCCGACGAAGCCCAGGAAGAAGGCCTGGACATCGCGGAACATGGCGAAAAGTCTTACAACCACTGATCACCGTGATGTAGCAAGTGATGCGAAAGAAAAGGGCCTCCGGGCCCTTTTCTTTTTTTGGCTGGTTTTCCTTTGTCTTCATGCTGCTTGCTTTCTGCAGGCCTCCTGCATTTTTTCTGCATTTTTCTGCATTCATGCCCTTGCGCCGATATGTGGCGCCCTGCTGGTTGCGTGCAGCACTCCCGCGCATAAATGGCGCATGCCATAAAGCCTGCAAAATCCGGCAACTTGTATACATCGTGGTGTGCACAAGAAAGAGGCCGTGAAGTGGCTGCTGCCGCGCCATCCGTGGTGCATGCCGGAGCCCTCATCCCGTTTTGTTGCATTTTCCCTTCCGCTTGGCATGGCTTCTGCAATGTCCTGCACTATGGAATGGCAGGGCGGAGACCCGGCTGGAATCGGCCGCAAACCATGCGGACATTCCCTTACAGGAGTTTGTGGCGGATTAAGCGCAACGTAAGGGGGCTGAGATGAAACTTGTGACTGCGATAGTGAAACCTTTCAAAGTGGATGATGTTCGCCGCGCGCTGTCGGCCATAGGCGTGCATGGCATCACCGCCACCGAAGTCAAAGGCTTCGGCCGCCAGAAAGGCCATACCGAGTTGTACCGCGGCGCCGAATACGTGGTGGATTTCTTGCCCAAGGTCAGGCTGGAAATCGCTACCGACGATGCCGATGTGGAGGCGGTCATCACCGCCATCACCACCTCGGCGCATACCGGCAAGATTGGGGACGGCAAGATCTTCGTCACCGCGCTGGAGCAAACCATACGCATACGCACCGGAGAGACCGGCTCCGACGCCATCTGATTTCCTTTCCATCGTTTTGACTGTCATTGCCTGTTGGCACGGAGAAAACCCGTGAAGAAGATGCTTGTTGCCTGGATGATGGGGGCTGTGCTGTTCACCGCGGCCGGCCCCATGTACGCCGAAGACCCCGCGCCGGTTGCCGCTGCCGAAGCGATGGCGCCCGCACCCGAGGTCGTGACGTCGGTGGATCCGGTTACCGGGGCCAGCACCACCACCACGACAGTGACCACCACCACGACGACCACGACCACCAGCCATGCACCGGAGGCCGCGGCGGTCGCGGAAAGCAGCGAGCCAAAGATCGATTCCGGCAACACCGCCTGGATGCTGGCCGCCACCGCCCTGGTGCTGCTCATGACCATTCCCGGCCTGGCGCTTTTCTACGGCGGCATGGTGCGCAAGAAAAACGTGCTGGCCACCATGATGCAGAGCTTCGCCATCACCGCGCTGATCACCGTGCTGTGGACCGTGGTGGGCTACTCGCTGGCTTTCTCCGAAGGCACGCCCTATATCGGCGGCCTGGACAAGATGTTTCTCAACGGCATAGGCGTGAACACGGTGTCGGGCTCGATTCCGGAATCGGTGTTCGCGATGTTCCAGCTCACCTTCGCCATCATCACGCCGGCGCTGATCTGCGGCGCCTTTGCCGAACGCATGAAGTTTTCTTCCATGCTGGTGTTCATGGTGCTGTGGAGCCTGCTGGTCTACGCCCCAGTGACGCACTGGGTGTGGGCCGCGGACGGCTGGCTGTTCAACTACAAGCCCGCCATCCTGGATTACGCCGGCGGCACCGTGGTTCACGTGAACGCCGGCATCGCCGGCCTGGTCTGCGCCTATATGCTGGGCCGTCGCGTCGGTTTCGGCCGTGAAGCCATGCCGCCGCACAACCTCGTGCTCACGCTCACCGGCGCCTCGCTGCTGTGGGTGGGCTGGTTCGGTTTCAATGCCGGCTCCGCGCTGGCCGCCGACGGCCGCGCCGGCATGGCCATGGCGGCCACGCAGATCGCCACCGCCACCGCTGCGCTGTCCTGGATGTTTGCCGAGTGGCTGAAAAAGGGTTCGCCCTCGGTGCTGGGCATCACCTCCGGCGCCGTCTCCGGCCTGGTGGCCATCACGCCGGCGGCGGGTTTTGTCGACCCCAAGGGCGCGCTCATCATCGGCGCCATCGCCGGCGTGGGCTGCTACTGGGGCGCCACCGGCCTCAAGCGCCTGCTGGGCGCGGACGATTCCCTGGACGCCTTCGGCGTGCACGGTGTCGGCGGCACCATAGGCGCCATTCTCACCGGCTTCTTTGTCAGCAAGGAAATCGCGGGCGTGGAACCGGGGATTTCACAGGTGCTCACCCAGCTCACGGGCGTGGGCGCCACCATCATCTATGACGCGGTCATGACCTTCATCATCCTCATCGTCATCGACCTGGTCATGGACCTGCGCGTGCCCGAGGACGACGAACGCCTGGGCCTGGATTTGAGTCTGCACCGGGAGCGTGTGGAGTGATTTGCTGAGACGGATTTCTTCAGGATGTTTTGGGGCCCCGCATGTAGAAATGGGGGCCCCTTCTTTTTTTGAGCGGGCTTTTGCACTGGCCGTTTCCGCACAGGATATGGCGCATTGCCGGACTTGCCTGCCGGCCGTGGGCGCGACCGAGCAGATGTGGCCGATGAAACGTGACCGGGTCGTTTGGTAATCGGGGCCGGCACCGGTATCATCGCGCCTCATGAAAACCCCCCAGATGCTGCTCAAGCAGCTCATCAAGCAAGGACGCGACCTGTTGCCGGACATCGGCATGGGCGGGGAAGCGGGTGAGCAGGAATACACCATCGACGAGCTGGCCCGTGTGGCGGGCACGACGGTCCGCAACGTCCGCGCCTACCAGGACCGCGGCCTGATCGCGCCGCCAGTGCGCCGTGGCCGCGCCGGCTTCTACAACGAAGTCCATCTGGGTCGCCTGCGCATCATCCACCAGCTGCTGGAACGCGGCTTCACCATCGCCAACATCAAGGAGCTGGTGGACGCCTGGGAACAGGGCCGCGACCTGGACCATGTGCTGGGCCTGGACTCCGTCATCGCCGGCACCTGGAGCGTGGAGCAGCCCACCTATATCTCGCCGGATGAAGTGGCCGAGCTCTTCGGCGACGCCCTCAATGAGGAAACCCTGGCCCGCGCCCTCAAGATCGGTCTCTTCGAAGTCGAAGGCGACCGCATCAAGGTCGGCAGCCCGCGCATCCTGCAGGCCGGCATAGAGCTCTTCAATGCCGGCATCCCGCTGCCGGCGCTGCTGCGCGAGATCGAGGTGCTGCGTGAAGACACCGACCGCCTGACGCGCAGCTTCGTGCAGCTCATCGCCAACCACCTCATCGAGCCCATCAGCCCCAAGAGCCTGCCCAGTCCGGACCAGATCGCCCAGATCGGCCAGGTCATAGAACGCCTGCGTCCGCTGGCGGAAAGCGTGGTCAACGCCGAGATGGCCAAGGGCCTGCGCCGCCACGCCAACGTCTATATCGGCGACAAGTTCCGCGAAATCCTCAAGCAGTACGAAGGCGAAGCCGCCCGCACCACAAAGCCCCGGACGTAAGCGAGCGCTTACAAATGGCGGTCATCGTCCCGCCCCCGGCGGCCTTCACGAGACCGCAACCTTTCTGACACATTCCCCGGCCGCGCTGCTAAACTTGCGCGCCTTGAAATGCCGCCGCCGGGAGTCCGAGATGTTTGGTCGCTTCATGCCCAAAGAGGGTAAGTTTTTCGATCTCTTCAATGCCCACGCCAAAGAGATCGTGCGCGGGGCCGATGCCCTGGTGGCACTGACCGCGGCGCTGAACCGCAAGCATGAAGAGGCCGTGGCCCATGCCGAGGTCATCGATTCCATAGAATCGCGCGCCGACAAGATCACCCACGAAACCATCTCCCTGCTGCATTCCACCTTCATCACCCCGCTGGACCGCGACGAGATCCACAAGCTGATCTCCTCCATGGATGACGTGCTGGACACCATCCAGGACGCCGCCCAGACCGTCGCCATGTACGACATCCGCCGCGCCACGCCGGAAGCCATTCGCTTCGCCGAGATCATCCGCGCTTCCGCCGAAAAGGTGTCGCATGCCGTGGGCCTGCTCTCCGACATGGACAACGGCCCCGCCATCCTGGAAGCCGCGCGCGCCATCGACAAGCTGGAAAGCGAGGCCGACCAGGTGCTGCGCGAAGCCATGTCCCGTCTCTTCCGCGAAGAGTCGGACGTGCGCGAGCTGATCAAGATGAAGGCCATCTACGAGCTCATGGAAACCGTGACCGACCACTGCGACGACGTCGGCAACCTGCTCGAGGCCATCGTCCTCGAAAATTCCTGAGGCGAGCGCGCGCATGGATATGGGCATCACCTTCCAGGTCATCCTTTTCCTGATCTTCCTGGCCCTGGCTTTCGACTTCATGAACGGCTTCCACGATGCCGCGAACTCCATCGCCACCGTGGTCTCCACCGGCGTGCTCAAGCCGCACCACGCCGTGGCCTTTGCCGCCTTCTTCAATTTCGTGGCCTTCTTTGTCTTCCCGCTGAAAGTGGCGGCGACCATAGGCAAGGGCACCATCGATCCCTCCATCATCGACCACTATGTGATTTTCGGGGCGCTGGTGGGCGCGATCTCCTGGAATTTCATCACCTGGTATTTCGGCATTCCCTCCAGCTCCTCGCATGCGCTCATCGGCGGTCTCGTCGGTGCCGCGCTGGCCAAGGCCGGTTCGGGTTCGCTGATTTCCTCCGGCCTGATCAAGACCGTGGCCTTCATCGTGATTTCGCCGCTGCTGGGCTTCCTCTTCGGTTCGCTGTTGATGTTGCTGGTGGGGTGGATCTTCTTCCGTTTCAGCCAGCGTCGCGTGGACAAGCATTTCCGCAAGCTGCAGCTGGTGTCGGCGGCGCTCTACAGCCTGGGCCACGGCGGCAATGACGCGCAGAAGACGGCCGGCATCATCTGGATGCTGCTGATCGCGGCCACGCTGTCGAATCCGGAAGTGGTGCCGCACTGGATGCAGGCGCACCCCGACCACCTGCCCAGCTGGATCGTGATCGCCTGCTACGTCACCATCGGTTTTGGCACCATGTTCGGCGGCTGGCGCATCGTCAAGACCATGGGCCAGAAGATCACCAAGCTCAAGCCCGTAGGCGGCTTCTGTGCGGAAACCGGCGGCGCCATGACGCTGTTCCTGGCGACCTCGCTGGGCGTGCCGGTGTCCACCACGCATACCATCACCGGCGCCATCGACGGTGTCGGCGCCACCAAGA
>DASUXS010000471.1:0-6447 GCA_036377855.1 Moraxellaceae bacterium | reverse complement strand
TAAGCGGCAAATACCGGGTCTTTTCCCGACCCAGCTTGCCTTGTCCCCATGCCGGCCATCCGCTACTGTCTCGGCACGAATCCATATGGAATATCCCCGACGATGTCGCGCATGCAATGGCAGCAGCTGCTTTCCACGCAGCGTTTCAAGGTGAAGGCAGGTGTCATCGTACCGGGTGATGCCGTGGCCAAGAGCGATATCGATTCCGGTCTGCGCACCGCCTTCCATATCGACCATGACCGCCTGGTGTTTTCCACCGCCTTCCGCCGCCTGGCGCGCAAGACCCAGGTGCATCCGCTGGCGGTCAACGACCATATCCACAACCGCCTCACGCATTCGCTGGAAGTCGCCAGCGTGGGCCGCAGCCTGGGCAACCGCGTCGGCCTCATGCTGCAGCAGCAGGGGTTGCTGCCTGTCGAATACGAGCCCACGGATATCGGCGCCATCGTGCAGGTCGCCTGCCTGGCGCATGACATCGGCAATCCGCCTTTCGGTCATACCGGCGAAGATGCCTTGCGCAGCTGGTTCTCCGATGCCGCCCATGCCCCCTATCTCACGCCGTTGAGCGAAGCCGAAAAACGGGATGTGCAGACCTATGAGGGCAATGCCCACGGCCTGCGCATGGTGGCCACGCTGGAGATGTACTACGGCGAGGGCGGCATGCGCCTCACCGCCGCCAGCATGGGGGCGCTGGTGAAATATCCCTGGACCTCGCCCGCCGAGCCCGTCGCCGAGGGCAAAAAGCGCAAAGGCAAATTCAATATCTACCAGACCGAGCTGCCGCATTTTGAGGTGGTGGCCAAAGCCCTGGGCCTGCTCGAGAAAGGTGAGCAGCAGTGGGCGCGGCATCCGCTTTCCTATCTCATGGAGGCGGCTGACGACATCTGCTACGCCATCCTGGACCTGGAGGACGCCGTGGAAATCGGCATTCTTTCGGTGGAGGAATTTGAGGCCGTGGTGCATCCGGTGCTGGAGCCGGAAAAGCTGCGTTCCCCGCAGGGTGATGAACGCCACAATGCCGATGTCATACGCCGCTACTGTGCCGCCATGCGCGGCATGGTGATAGGAAAGTGTGTGGAAGAATTCGCCACCACCTTCATGCGCCATCACAACAGCATTCTGGAGGGGGGGCTGCCCAGTCCCAGCAAGGACCTGCTGGAGCTGGTCAGCGGCGAAATCTCCAACCTGCTCAAAGGCGCCAAGGACCTGGCGGGGCAGCGGGTTTACCGGCACCGCAGCAAGGTGGTGAAAGAAGTGGCCGCCTATCCCTGCCTGCGCCTGCTGCTGGACGAGCTGATTCCCGCCGCGCACGCCTTCTGCAGCAGCGCGGACCCTGCGCGCGACCTCAACACCCGCCAGAAAACCCAGCTCGCCCTGCTGGAGCGGCCCCTGGTGCCGGGTGAGAGCCACTACGCGGCCTATATGAAAATCCTGGATTACATCGGCGGCATGACCGACAACTACGCCGCCACCCTGGCCAGCGAGATTTCCGGAGTGGGCATACGCTGACCTGACAAGGGGAGCTGGCCCCTGACAAGCGCTTGCCCCGATGCTATCCTCGCGCCTCGACTCATCAGTCGCGTTTTCGGGAAGCGGCTTTCCCGCTGCGAATTTCCCCAGCCTCAAACGTATTTTTCAGCTCAATCGCATTTATAGAAGGGTGTCAGCATGGATCTTTCCAACAAAGTCGCCGTCGTCACCGGCGGTGCCTCCGGCCTGGGCCTGGCCACCACCGAGGCCTACCTGGCCAAGGGTGCCAAGGTCGCCATCTTCGATCTCAACGCCGAGCAGGGCCAGGCCACGGCCGACCGCCTGGGCGCCAATGCCCTCTTCGTGCAGGTGAATGTGGCCGATGAAGCCTCGGTGCAGGCCGGCCTCGCCAAGGTCGTGGAAAAATTCGGCGCCGTGCATGTGGCCGTGAACTGCGCCGGCATCGGTTCCGCGCAGCGCACCGTGGGCAAGAACGGCCCGCACTCCCTGGAAGTCTTCAACAAGGTCATCGCCGTCAACCTCATCGGCACCTTCAACGTCACGCGCCTCGCCGCCGCTGAAATGCAGAAGAACGAAGGCAATGAAGACGGCGAGCGCGGCGTGGTCATCAATACCGCCTCCGTGGCCGCCTTCGACGGCCAGATCGGCCAGGTGGCTTATTCTGCCTCCAAGGGCGCCGTGGTCGGCATGACCCTGCCCATCGCGCGTGACCTGGCCAGCATAGGCGTGCGCTGCTGCACCATCGCCCCGGGCATCTTCAACACGCCGCTGATGAATGCCGCCCCGGATGCCGTGAAGCTGCCGCTGATCGAAATGACGCAGTTCCCCAAGCGCCTGGGCATTCCCGCCGAATATGCCAAGCTGGCCGTGCATATCGTGGAAAATGCTTTCCTCAATGGCGAGACCATCCGTATCGACGGTGGCATACGCATGGCGCCGAAGTGATTCGGTGATGGTTTGCGTGTAAATAAATGCGTGTAAATAAAAAGCCCGGCAATGCCGGGCTTTTTTATTGGGTTATCCAGACAACTCGTAGGAGCGGCTTCAGCCGCGAACCTCTATGAAGATGCGCATATTGAGGGTTCGCGGCTGAAGCCGCTCCTACGGGGAAACGTCAATCCCCCTTCACCACCTCATGCGTACGCCGGAAATCCAGCTCGATATCGCGCATGCGGAAGGGATATTCCCCTTTCCTGCGGTCATCGAAGTAGTAATACAGCGTGCGTTTGATGGTGGGGAAGGCGATCTCGTCCCAGGGAATCTCTTCTTCGGTGAAGAGCCGGCATTCCAGGCTTTCCTCGCCCACACCAAAGACCCCGTCTTTCAGGTCGGCGCGGAACATCAGGTAGACCTGGTTGATGTGGCGGATGTTGAAGAGGGCATAGAGCTCGCCGATCTGCACCTGGGCCGCGGCTTCCTCCACGGTTTCGCGGGCGGCGGCCTCGGGCGTGGTCTCGCCGTTTTCCATGAAACCGGCGGGCAGGGTCCAGTAGCCGCGGCGCGGTTCTATGGCGCGGCGGCAGAGCAGCACCTTGTCTTCCCAGACCGGCAGGCAGCCGCAGACTATCTTGGGGTTCTGGTAATGCACGGTCTGGCAGTGGTCGCAGACATAGCGCAGGCGCGAGTCGCCGTCGGGAATCTTGTGCACGACCGCCTGGCCGCACTGGCTGCAGAAGTTCATGCGCGAACTCGCTGGAATCGGGGGAGGGGCAGTATATGCCGGCCTGCCGAAGCCCCGAAAGGGCGGTCCGCAAGGGAGGTGCGCCATCTGAGTGCAAGCCGCTTGGGCCCCGGGCGGGGAGTGGGTACACTGCCGGGATGCCTGATAACAACAACATCCTGATCCTGCCCCAGCTCAGGGACCGGCTGCGCGACTACCGCCCCTCACCCGACCGTGTGGATGCCGCCGTGCTCATTCCCGTGACGGATACGGCGCGTCCGGAAATCATCCTCACCCGCCGCGCCAGCCACATGAGCTCGCATGCCGGCGAGGTCGCCTTCCCCGGCGGCAAGCGCGACGCCACGGATGCCTCCATCATCGCCACTGCCTTGCGTGAAAGCCGCGAGGAAATCGGCCTGGACGAAAACCTGGTCGACATCCTGGGCGAGATGGACACCTTCACTTCCCGTGTCGGCCTGCGCGTGCAGCCCATAGTCGGCCAGGTGCCGGCGGATGCGCCGCTGCTGGCCAATCCCGACGAGATCGAAAGCATTTTCCGCGTGCCGGTGGATTTCTTCCTGAACGAAAAGCCGGTCTACACGCATAAATTCCGTTTCATGAACCAGGACGTGACGGTGCCCAGCTTCAACTTCGACGACTACGTGATCTGGGGGCTGACCGCCTTCATGATCGTGGACCTGATGAAGCGGGCCTATGACCACGAGATCGATTTCCAGTGGCCGTCCTCCATCATCCTGCCGCCCGACGCCGCAAAGCGCTGAGACGGGCCGCGACCAGCATCAAGAGGTAGAGCCATGCGTTATTCCCTGGGCGACCGCCGCATCGAGACCCGCGGCGATTTCTTCATCGCCGATTCCGCCGATGTCATAGGCTCCGTGGTGCTGGAGAACAATGCCAGCATCTGGTTCAACGCCGTGGTGCGCGGTGACTGCGACACCATCACCATCGGTGAAAACTCCAATGTGCAGGATGGCAGCGTGCTGCATGCCGACATCGGCGTGCCCCTGGTCATAGGCCGCAATGTCACGGTGGGGCACAAGGTCATGCTGCATGGCTGCAGCATCGGCGACAACTCGCTGATAGGCATCAATGCGGTCATCCTCAACGGCGCCAGGATAGGCCGCTACTGCATCATCGGCGCCAACGCCCTGATTCCCGAAGGCAAGGAGATTCCGGATTTCTCCCTGGTCATGGGCAGTCCGGGAAAAGTGGTGCGCGAAGTCGGTGAGGCGCAACGTGCCATGCTGGAAATGAGCGCCCTGCACTATGTGGAAAACTTCAAGCGCTTCAAGCGCGAACTGCGCCAGGAAGGCTGAGCCAGCATGACGGCCAGGGAATGCAGTGCGCGGGTGACGGCAGTCGCAGTGGGGGCCATGTCCTGGCGCTGGCTGCTGCTGTCGCTCCTGCTGCTGGCGCCGCTTGCCCAGGCGGAAAGCAAGATACTGCCGTGGATGATGGCGGACTGGGAAAATCCCACGCCGCATCTGGCCGATACCGGGATTTCCGCGCGTGAGCTGGCTCTTTCCATAGGCCGTCGCCTGGTGGTCTTCTCCCATGCTGAGCGCGATATCACCATTCCTTCGGGTAAAGGCCCCCGGGCCTTTGGCAAGGCGCGCTTTGTCACTGCGGTAGCGCGTGTCGACATTCCCGCCGACACCATGCGCCGCCGCATGCAGGACTTCGGCAGCTACCGCCATCTTTTTCCCATGCTCACCGAGTCCCAGGTGATGCGCCTGGACGGCCCCAATGTGGTGGCGCGCTACCGCCTGGAGATTCCCCTGCCGGCGCTGGCCACCTTCACCGTGGATTTCCGCATCAAGCATGCCCTGGAAAAAGACGGCAGCATTTCCGCGCTGCTTATCGACGGCAAGGCGGAATCGCTGATTGCCATGCTGGGCGGTGTCTCCGATGAGCTGGCCGACCAGCCCGTGCTGTCGCGCTGGGAATTCATTCCGCTGAATGCGCAGCAGAGCCTGCTGGTCTTCACCTACTGGGACCGTGTCGAGCTCAAGAGCTATTTCTCCCGCAAGTTCATGCAGGAGTATCCGGAGCTCAAGGTCATAGGCCCCTATATGGTCGCGGCCGGTGCGGCCGAATCCGTACATCGCAATTTCCTGGCGCCGCAGCCCTTGAAGGGCGAGCCCAATCCGCCGGACATTGCCTCCCTGGCCAAGATGCGTGGCCTGATGGAAACGCTGACCCCGTACGGGCATGTCGCGGTTATGGAGCCGGAGCAGGCCGTTTCCTCGGGCCTCAAGGTGCCGCCGCTGCGCTATGCCGCACTGGCGACGCGTATCCAGACTCCGCCGGCGGCCAGCCGGCGCCTGTCTACGATCTATGAGCGCCTGCCGGAGTTGCATAAGGAAGTCCGCAAGGTGGGGGTGCAGGATCATGGCCGCCAGCTGGACCTGAAGCTGGATATCCGCTTCGCCTTCATGATCATCCGTTTTTCCCTGGACCTGGATCTGGACCTGAACTGGCTGCGGCCGGACAAGGTGGAATTCCGCCGCACGGCCGGCGAGCTGGCACAGCTGCGCGGCATGAGTGAATGGCTGCCCATCGAGGGCAGCAATGACACACTGATGCTGATCTCGGCGGCCCATGAGGTGGGTGAGGGTGCTCCGCTGGTGCTGCGCATGGCGCACAGCATCGTGGAGCGCATCCCCTATATCGATCCGCTCTCCAGCATGACGGTGCAACTGGTCGTGATGGAACGCCTCAAGCCCTGGATAGAAAAGCAGGCCGCTGCCGAGCGCGCGGCCCGTCCCGCCACGCCATGACTTCCTTGTCCCCCTGCATAGGCCTGTGCCGCCTGGACGAAGACCGGCTCTGCCAGGGCTGCCTGCGCCATATCGACGAGATCGCGCGCTGGGGCTTGCTCCCTCCCGATGAGCAACGGAAAATCCTGGCCCTTGTCGCCCAACGCCGGGCTGCCCTTGCTATTCCTGCACCAACTTCTACTGCAATGGAAACTTCCCCATGACTGATCGCGCCCGTACCCTGGGTACTCCGTTTTCCTCCACCGCGGTTCGCGTGCTTTTCTGCGGTGCCGGTGAGCTTGGCCGCGAAGTGGTGATAGAGCTGAAACGCCTGGGCTGCGAAGTGATTGCCGTCGACCGCTATGCCAATGCCCCGGGCATGCAGGTGGCCGACCGTTTCCATGTGGTGGACATGCTGGATGGCGCGGCGCTGCGCCGTGTCATCGAAGCGGAAAAGCCGCATTTCATCGTGCCGGAAATCGAAGCCATCGCCACCGATGAGCTGGTGAAGCTGGA
>DASUXS010000470.1:0-5076 GCA_036377855.1 Moraxellaceae bacterium | reverse complement strand
CGCGCGCGATCTGCATGGGCTCCAGACCCTGCGCATCCTGCAGCACGGGCACGAACAGGCCATGCGCCGTGTCCACGGCCACGCCCACATGCACGGCCTCATGCAGGCGGCGTTTCTGCGCGTCGCCGTCATACCAGGCATTGAGGGCGGGCTCGGCACGCACGCCCGCGACCAGGGCGCGCACCAGCCGCGCCGTCAGCAGGCGGCGATCGGCAAACGTGATTTCCGCTTCCAGGGTGAGGGTGACCAGGGCCACTTCACGATGGGCACGCGCCATATTGTCCGCCATGGCGCGGCGGGTGATGTCCAGGTCTTCGCCACCGTCAAAGGCGGCCGGCGCTGTCGCATGGCGACGTTGCGAACGGCGCTGCTGTGATTGCTGCATCCGGGCTTCGGTGTGGCGGTGGCGGCCGATGATGAAGTTTTCGCGGCGCACTACCTGCTGTTGTGAAAGCTGGCCTACGACGGTGCCATTGTCTTGTGAAGAGTCTTCTGATGCGTCTTCCCTATCTGCGCCGGTGCTTTCTTCTTCGCCCTCGGTGAATTCCACCAGCGGCGCCTCGGTGGCCACGGTCTCGCCGGCTTGTGCCAGCAGCGCCGCGATACGGCCGGCGCGCGGTGACGGAATATCCACCACGGCTTTCGCCGTTTCCACCGAAACCAGGATCTGGTCGGCCGCGACATCGTCGCCGGGCGCCACATGCCATTGCACGATGCTGGCCTCGGCCAGTCCCTCACCCACATCGGGCAGGCGGAAAATCCTCATGCAAGCTCCCGGTTCATGCCGCTCTCATCATGTGCTGCGCGGCGGCGACTATATCCGCCGTGCCCGGCGCATAGGAAGGCTCCAGGCGCAGATAGGGCACGATGACATCCGGCGCCGTCAGTCTTTGCAGCGGTGCCCGCAGCGTCATGTCGGCCTCGGCGATACGCGCCACGATTTCCGCGCCAAAGCCGCCGGTGCGGCAGGCCTCGTGCACCACCAGGCAACGGCCGGTATGCGCCACCGAATCCAGGATGGTGTCCATGTCCAGCGGCCGCAGGCTGGCCACATCTATCACTTCCGCGGAAATGCCTTTCTTTTCCAGGGCGTCAGCCGCATGCAGGCAGTCCTGCACCATGGCGCCCCAGCTCACCAGCGTAAGGTCATTGCCTTCGCGCCAGGTCAGGCACTGCCCCAGCGGCAGGGCTTCACCATTGTCGATGACGGATTGCTTCACGCTGCGGTAAATGCGCTCGGGCTCCAGCACGATCACCGGGTCGGGATCGCGTATGGCCGCCAGCAGCAGGCCATAGGCGGTTTGCGGTGAAGACACGGCGACGACTTTCAATCCCGGGATATGCGTGAGCAGCGCCTCCGTGCTTTCGGAATGATGCTCTGGTGCATGTATGCCGCCGCCAAAAGGCACACGCAGTGTCAGAGGACAACTCAGCCGTCCGCGTGTGCGGTTACGCATACGGGCGGCATGCGAGATGAGCTGTTCCAGCGCGGAATAGATGAAGCCAAAAAACTGGATTTCCGCCACCGGCCGCATGCCCTGCGTGGCCATGCCCACGGCGACGCCGGCAATCAGGTTTTCCGCCAGCGGCGTATCCAGTACGCGGCGCGCACCGAATTTCTCGCGCAGGCCCAGGGTGGCGCGGAAGACGCCGCCGTTACGGCCTACGTCCTCACCCAGCACGATGACGTTTTCGTCTTCGCTCATGGCGCGGGCCAGGGCCAGGTCCACGGCCTCCACCACGCTGATGGCGGGCAGGGTGGTCTGCATATTCATGGCTGTCTCCCCGCGCTGGCCAGTTTTGCCGCGCGTTGCACCTGCAGGTCGGCCGGCAGCTCGGCGTGCAGGTAGTCGAACATATCGCCCAAGCGCGCTGCCGGCTGGTCCAGCCAGGCCTTGATGGCGGCCTCTATCTGCTGCGTATGTTCCTGTTCCAGCGCTGCTTCCTTTTCCTCCGACCACAGGCCTTCGTTCCGCAGCAGCAGGCGCAGCCTTTGCAGCGGTTCCACCTCCTGCGCGGCGGCGCGCTGCGCAGGATCGGCGTAACGGCTCATGTCGTCGGCGGTGGTGTGGTCGCAAAGCCGGTAGGTGATGGCTTCCACCAGCGTCGGTCCTTTGCCGGCCCGCGCCCGTTCCACCGCTTCACCGATCACGGCCAGCAGCGCCAGCACATCATTGCCGTCGACACGCACACCGGGAATGCCGGCCGCCAGCGCTTTCTGCGCCAGCGTGGGGGCCGCGGTCTGCGCCGACAGCGGCACGGAAATGGCCCATTGATTGTTGTTGATCACATACACCACAGGCAGATGCCAGACACCCGCCAGGTTAAGCGCTTCGTAGAAATCACCGCGTGAAGTCGCGCCATCCCCACAGGTACCCAGCACGGCGCGTTTTTCACGACGCAGCTTGATGGCCGTGGCGATGCCGGCCGCATGCGGCAGCTGGGTGGCGATGGGCACGCTGTTGGGCAGGTCCTGGCGGGGTACGGCGAAGTCGGAGCCGGCTTCGTCACCGCCCCAGAAGCGCAGGATTTCCGTCATGGTCACGCCGCGCAGCAGCTGCGCCGCCTGGTCGCGGTAGTAGGGCACAAAGACATCGTGGTCGCGCAACGCCAAGCCTATGGCTGTGCCTATGGCTTCCTGTCCGAGACAGGAGGCATAGGTGCCCAGGCGGCCGCTGCGTTGCAACAGGAAGGCGCGCTGGTCGAAGCGGCGGGCAAGCAGGATATGGGCGTAGGCGCGCCACCACAGCGTGGGATCGCGCAGGGAGTCCGGTGTCTGCGACGCCAGCCGGCCTTGTGGGTCGAGCAGCGCATGCACCGGCAGGTCGAGGGCGATGTCGTGGATAAACGTCATGGCCGCCGTCTCCGTCGGGAGGAATGGCATCAGTGTAGCCGACACGAAACCGTGGCGTGGCGGCTACGGGGAAATCCCCGCGGAACGGAGATTTCCCGGCATGAACGGTGGCGTCCGCATAGCCAGTCAGGCGGCCTGGCGGCCCGCCATGGCTTTTTCCACATTGGCGCGGAAAGCGGCGTTCACGCCCAGTTGTTTCAGGGTCCAGTAATGCCCGCCGATGGCGCGGTCCACCATCATGTTGTCCGGCGAGGCGCGGAAGGCATCCCAATATTTGAAGGATTTGCGCATCTGCTTGACGATTTCTTCGTGCAGCGTGGCTTCGGCAAAATTGAAAGGCGTATCCGAGAAAGCCTGGGTGGCGATGCCGGCCCAGGGCGCATAGAAATCCGGCGGCAGGTCGGGACCGGTTTCCGTGTTGCGCACGCCCAGCTCGATCAGGGCGCGCTCCAGCGCGGGGTAATCCTTGGCCAGCGCCGCCTGCGTGGTCTTGCGCAGGGCGGCCACGGTTTCCGGCTTGATGTGTTTGACGCAGCCGTAGTCGTAGATCACCAGCGAGCCGTCCGTGCGGAAGGCGAAATTGCCCGGATGCGGATCGCAGTGCACGGCATGCAGGGTGTAGATCTGCGCGCCTATGGCATTCACCAGGCGGTGGCCCAGTTCGTTGATCGTTTCCTGCGAATAGGCCGGGGCCTGCACCTGGCGGATGTCGTCACCGGGTTCGTAGGCCAGGGTGAGCACGCGGCGGCTGGTGTATTCCTCGAACACGCGCGGCACGATGATCTTGGGATCATCGGCATGGAATTCGGCAAAGAGGCGGGCGTTTTCCGCTTCCTTCACATAATCCAGTTCGTCTTTCAGGCTGCGACGGATTTCACCGAAGACCGCGTCCAGCATTTCCTTGTTGATGGGCAGCACGCCGGCCAGCTTGAGCGCCATGCGCAGGTGCTTGAGGTCGGACTCCACGCATTCTTCCACGCCGGGATACTGCACCTTCACCACGACTTCCTCGCCGGCATGGGTGCGCGCGCGGTGCACCTGGCCTATGGAGGCGGCGGCAAAGGGTTTGCTGTCTATGCTGGCAAAAATTTCGGAAGGGTCGCGGCCGAGTTCGCTGCGAATCTGGCGTTCGATCACGCCGAAGGGCATGGGCGGGGATTCTTTCTGCAGCTTGGCCAGGGCGTCGGCGATTTCCTTGGGGAAGACGTCCTTGAACTGGGAGGCGATCTGGCCGACTTTCATGACCGCGCCTTTCATCTCGCCCAGGGTGTTGGCGATCTGCTCGCCCACCTTCATGTAAAGCTGCTCGCGCTCACGCGACAGCTCTTCCTCGCTCTGCGCGCCCAGGAAACCTTTGACGCGGTTCTTGGCCAGGTTGCCGGCGATGCTGGCGGACATGCCCGCCAGTTTCATGAAGCGTTTGCCCGGGGTGGTGGCGCTGAATCTCTTGTGGTCGTCGCTCATGCCGCGCTCTCGTTCTTGTCGTGTGCAGGACAGTTTTTTGTCTTGGGGACAACTCTAGTCCCTGCCGGCCGGCCTGTATTGGCAGGTGATGGCCGGCCTTCCTGCCCGAGTGTCAATCCGGTGGGGGGCAGGGGCAAGGGGGCAGCGTGCGTTTTGTGTCAGTTTCCCGTCAGAGTGTGAAACGACTGTTCCAGGTGGAGGCGGAAACGACGGATTTCGCCAGGTTCCAGCCGGACCTCATCCGGCCCGACATTGCCGCATTCCACGCAGACCATGCCCTCCCAGGCCTCCGGCGCCATGTCCGCCAGCCGGGCCGTCTTGTCCTGCCAGGGATTCCAGACGATGGCGCTGCGGCAGTCGGGGGCGGTGATATGGATGCGGCGGCCAGTGGCTTCGTCGTGGATGTCATAGCGGCCGCTGGCGCCGGTATAGATGCGGTCGGTCTCGCGCTCGAAACGTATGGGCTGCTGCTCGGCCGGGCAGCGGGCATTGTCCTGCAACTGGTCAATGAAACCCGTCTCCTCCAGCCCCGTCACCCGGCATTGCCGGATGTCCCGCACCGGGAAATAGCTGTGCAGGGCAAAGCTGAACGTGAGGGCAGTATCGCCGGTATTACGGACGCTGAATTCCAGCTGCAGGTCCTTGCCCAGCAGGAACTCCATGGTGGCGACGAAGGCATGTGGCCAGAGTACGCGGCTAGCTTCGTCATCCTGCAGCTGGTAGCGCACGCGCACGGCACCCTCCTCCTGCGTAATGGC
>DASUXS010000469.1:0-9352 GCA_036377855.1 Moraxellaceae bacterium | reverse complement strand
GATTCTTCCAAACAAACCATGGGGCGCGGCTGCAGCCGCAGGTGCTGTCTTTGCCGCTGCTTTTACCGCTGCCGCCGCTACCGGTGCGGTGCTGCGCATGGCGGTGGAAGGCGCAGTGTCGGCTTCCATCATCAGCAGGCCCTGCACATAGGCCGCGTTGAGATAGGCTTCGATCTGGTTTACGCCCACCAGCAGGTCCTGCGCCGCCGCATTGATGGTGGCCTTGCGCCGGGAAAAATAGGCGGAGAGCTTGATCAGGGCTTTGGTATTGGAGGCCTTGAGGAACTGCGGCCACTGGCGGATGTAGTAACGCGCCTGCAGGCTGAGGCCGTCCACCAGCTCCGCCTGTTGGGCGGACATGGTGTATTCGTAAAAGAAATCCGCTACGGAAATGCCGACATGACGGCCAGCGGGCACCGTCGCCGCCTCCGTCACGCTGATGCGGCCGCCGCCGGCAACCACGGCAAAGGGGAATTCCCTGTCCAGGAGAATCCGCTGCTTTTTGATATCGAGATAGGCCTGGGGGCCGCCGAAATCCAGCAGCAGGATTTTGCTGTCCTTGCGTCGCGCCAGCGCGAGTATGGCCTGCAGGCGGTCATCGCCATGGCGGTAGCCGGAGGTGGACATGTCCACCGCGGCCGTGGGTGCCGCAGAGCTGCCCAGATGTTTGTCGAGCAATTCCAGGAGATGCACGATGTCTTTGGAGCGCAGCGGTTTCTGCAGGGCAAAGGGCTGGCCTTCGAGGGCGGCGAGATTACGACTCATGGCCACCACGACGTCGCTGTCGACATCCTTAGGCGACACGACCTGGCCATCGTCATCCAGGTCCATCACCACGGCATCACGATGACCCGAATCGGAATAGGTCCAGACATTGTCGGAATCGGCGCGGTCGCCGGCGATGGTGAGCAAGGATTTGAGCAGAAGAACCTGCTGTGGCTGGCTGGAAACGCAGCCAATATGTCTGGCGTTCTTTTTCATCGGCGTGAAACCCGCGACTGAAACCCCTAATGCAAATGTGCAAGGTGGCCAACAAATCGCTCGCGCACCCGTCCATGGCTCACCTGTCTGAACCGCTGCCTGCCTGCGCGGCTATCAAGACACCTATAGGGATTAGTACGGGTATACAGACTCTGCCCAGCCCCCGTGACAGGCGGCAGGAATTTGACGATGAAGCCGGAACCGCGTCGCCAGAGCCCGGGCTGCAAGACACCGGACCTGATTAAAGACGGGATCGATATAACTGCGGACCTTCAGTAATTCCCGCAATGGCTGGCCGCCAGGAGCGGTCGCCATCGCGGAAACCCGGCGGTCAGCCGGGGCATACGAAGATCAGGCGAGGTAGCGCTGGAACCAGGCCAGCGTGCGGCTCCAGGCGAGCTTGGCGGCGGCCTCGTCGTAACGCGGCGTGGTGTCGTTATGGAAACCGTGGTTGGTGCCGGGATAGACATAAGACTCATAAGTCTTGCCCGCGGCCTTGAGCGCCGCTTCATAAGCTTCGCGGCCTTCGTTGATGCGGGCATCGGTTTCCGCGTAATGCAGCAACAACGGCGCCTTGATGCGCGGCACGTCGCCCAGCCTGGCCTGGCGGCCGTAGAAGGGCACGGCGGCAGCGAGCTCGGGATAGGCGACCGCGGCGGCATTGGCGACACCGCCGCCATAGCAGAAGCCGGTGATGCCGACCTTGCCGCTGCCGTCCTTGTGCTTGAGCAGGAATTCGATGGCGGCGAAGAAATCGTTCAGCAGCTTTTCAGGATTCACCTGCTGCTGCAGTTCACGCCCTTTGTCGTCATTGCCGGGATAGCCGCCCACGGAGCTGAGGCCATCCGGAGCCAGCGCGATATAGCCGGCCTTGGCCACGCGCCGCGCCACGTCTTCGATATAGGGATTGAGGCCGCGGTTCTCATGCACGACCACCACGCCGGGCAGCTTGCCCTTGGGTTTGGCGGGCCGCACGGAATAGGCACGTACCTGGCCGTGGCCATTGGGCGAGGGATACTGGATGTATTCCGCCACGATATCCGGATCGGCCTGCTCCACCTGCGCGGCCAGCGCATAGTCGGGACTGAGGCTGGCGAGCATGCCGGCGGCGGTCAGGCCACCGAGAGCGTATTTCGCGGCCTGGTCCAGGAAGTCGCGGCGGCTGATGCGGCTGTGGGCATAATGGTCATAAAGCGCCAGCACTTCGGGCGGGAAATCTTTGGCGGTAAGACGGCTCATGGTTTTCTTCCTTGATCGTTCAGGGTGCATGCCCCTCTGCAATTACTCCGCCAACGCCTGTTTTTTATTCCGCTGGCAGCGCCCTGCCCGAGAAACGGTAGTCGCTCAGCGGAAACACCAGGCTGCGCGCATGCGCTTCCAGGCTGGTGGCTGGCCGGAACGGGACATCGCCGTGCTTGTCGAAGTAGTAACTGTTGGCATTTCCACAGCTGTTGTTGAAAAACACCTGGTTGCCGCTGCGGCTTTTCATGGCCTTGAAGTAACGGTCATTGGCTTCGCGCCTGACTTCGATACGGCTGGCGCCTTCCTTACGCGCCTGCTTCAGGCAACGCAGGATATGGCGGGACTGCATTTCTATGAGCTGGAAATAGGAGGCGCCGTTGAAGCCGTTGGGCCCGAGGATGAGGAAGACATTGGGAAAGCCGGGCACGGAAACGCCTTCATAGGCCTGGTAGCGGTTTTCATCCCACCAGCGCTCCAGGTCCAGTCCGCCCACGCCCTTGAAGGGGAAAGGCGGCATGTTGCCGCTTTCAAACACCTTGAAGCCGGTGGCGCAGATCAGCACGTCGACCTCATGCAGCACGCCCTCTTTCGTGCGTACGCCGTTCTCGGTGATGGCGGCGATGGGCTCCGTGACCAGCGCCACATTGTCGCGGTTGAAAGCCTGCAGATAGGTATTGGAGGTGCTGGGGCGCTTGCAGCCGAAACCGTATTTCGGTGTCAGCTTCTCGCGTATGACAGGGTCCTGCACCTGCTTCTGCAGATGGTCCAGCGCCATCTTTTCATAGAGCCTGGCCACCTTGAAGGGGCGGTGGTAATGGCCGGTGATGACAAAGCCCACTTCCACCACCGCCTGGCTGAGCAGGCGTGCGGTCTTGTGCAGCAGCGGGGATTTTTCCATCAGCGCCTGCGCACGCTGCGGAATGGGCGCATCCGGCTTGGGCAGCACCCAGATCGGCGTGCGCTGGAAGACGGTGAGGTGGGCCACTTTCGGTGCGATTTCCGGAATCACCTGCAGCGCGGAGGCGCCGGTACCGATGACGGCGACGCGTTTGCCGCGCAGGTCGACAGCATGATCCCAGCGCGCGGTGTGCATGGTGATGCCGCGGAAACCGTCTATGCCGGGAATGTCCGGGTTCTTGGGCTGGGTCAGCACGCCGGTGGCGCCGATGATGAAGCGTGCGGTCAGCGCGTCGCCGTTTTCAGTGCGCAGATGCCAGAGGTCGGTCTGCTCGTCGAATTCGCAGCCGGTGACGCCGGTATTGAGGCGGATACGTGAACGCAGTTCGTATTTGTCTACGCAGTATTCGGCATAGGCCTTGAGCTCGGCGCCCGGCGCGAAGACGCGGGACCAGTGCGGATTGCGCTCGAAGGAAAAGGAATAGCTCAGCGAGGGGATGTCCACGGCCACGCCGGGATAGGTGTTGAAATGCCAGGCACCGCCCACGCCGTCGCCCTGCTCGAGGATGACAAAGTCGCTGAAGCCCGCCTCGTCCAGCTTGATGGCCGCGCCTATGCCGGAGAAACCGGCACCGACTATCACCACCTCGTGGTGTTCGGGATCGGAGGAAAACCTGTCAGCTTGGGTCATGCGGAAACTCCTGTCAGCGGGGCCATGAAACCGCAGCGATGGTAGTCAGGCCGGCCCGGTCTTTCACCCTCCCCGGGCCTGGGCGCGACGGCCCTCTATCGCTGGCGATGAACGGCTGGCGCCGCCGGGAGTGCAGGCCGTCCGTACCAGCCGGTAATGCGCGGGCAACAAATCTGTGACGCCTCGTATCCAAGCCCAACACTTCGCAACCTTCGCCCTACAAATCCCTGCACAGAGCTCACAGCAGGATGCGGGAAGGTCTCCTAGCTTTCCCTCAGGCCGCGCTGCATGCCTGCTTATCAGCCTCCTGAAAATCTGATGAATCAGGCGGGCGTCCAGCGCGGTTCATAAAAAGCAAAACACAAGAATGGACACACACGAGGGATATCATGGCTATTTTCCACCGCCACGCAGGCATGCTGGCCGGCGCGATTGCGCTCGGCTCGGCTTCCACATTTGCAGCGCAGGGCAATATTGCCACCACCTACGGCATCCTGCCCGGTGATGTCGCTTCGGCCCAGGCGCTGTCCATCTTCAATTCCGATGTCTCGGCGGTGTATTACAACCCCGCCTATCTCACCGCGGATCCACGCGGCGAACTCACGGCCGGCATCCTCTATGCCGACCACAACATCACGGCTGACAGCCTGGGCGGCAGCAATCCGCTGATACGCCAGGGCGACACCCTGCCCATTGATCCCAGCCAGCAGGTCCTGCTGGGCCTCAAGACCAATCTCAGCTCGCTGACCAAGGTCGAGCACCCGCTGTACCTGGGCGTGATGATAGGCGTGGAGAAATACGGGCAGCAGATGCTGGCCTTCCAGTCCGGCACCAGCACCCAGGGCCAGTATTTCGAATACGGCCGGCAGCCTTTGTTCCTCACCGTGGGTGGCGGCACGAAAATCTGGCGCGGCATCGATGCCGGCGCGTCACTGCGCGTGACCCTGCATGCCAATGCCACCATGACCACGCAGAGCGACCTGGCCGGCAACACGCAGTATGAAAACCTCAACGTGAATGCCAAGCCGGTGATGCGCCCCATCGTCGGCGTGAATATCGACTGGGGCAGCACGGCCTGCCCTGACAGCGACTGCTGGCTCAAGGGCTGGGAGACCGCCTTCGTCTACAAGGCCTACTCCAATACGCAGACCAAGGTGACGGCCAATGCCGTGATTCCCGGCACCATTCCGCCGCCCGGCCTGGACCTGGCCATCAACACGCTGGATGCCTACCAGCCGAATATCTACACGCTGGGCATGCAGTACAAAGGCGAACGCCTGCGTGCCGGCCTCACCGCCGAATACCAGCAGTGGTCCAAGCTGGAAGGTGAATTCCAGAGCGACACCGTGCGCGACCAGGCCAACCTGAAATTCAACGACATCATCATTCCGCGCCTGGGCGCTGAATTCCGCCTCAATGAAACCTTTGCCCTCACCGGCGGCCTGGCTTTCGCGCCGTCCGCGCTGGAAAGCGACCGTTCGCTGGACGTGAACTACCTGGACAATGACCGCTACATCGTCGGTCTGGGCGCCAGCGCCGAATTCAAGGAGCCCTGGGTGTTTGCCTATCCGGTGCGCCTGGATTTCGGCTACCAGCTGCATCTGCTCAAGGACCGCCAGTTCCAGCTCACTTCCAGCCAGGTCAACGGCGGCGCTCCTTATGAAACCCTGGAAACCGGCGGCAATGTGAATGTGTTTGTCGGCTCCATGACACTCAAATTCTGAGGTGGCCGCCATGCGCAAACTTCTCTGCATCGCAAGCCTGGCGGGCTTGCTGGCCGCCTGTGGCGGCGACAAACAGACTGCGACGATTCCTCCGTCCTGGTCCCCGACCAATACGCTGACCTATGCCTATCCCTATAACGGGCAGACACAGATCGCACCGACCTCGCCCATCGTGCTGCATTTCGCGGGCAAGCTGACGGAAACCGATGCCGCTGCCGTGGCTGCGCATTTCACGCTCACCGGCGAAGGCAATCCCACGCTCACCGCCACGCTCACCGATGGCGGCAAGGGCGTGATGCTGACACCGTCGGCCAAGCTGGCGGAAAACAAGACCTACAGCCTGAGCTGGAGCAATCTCACCGGCGCGGACGGTGCCATCAAGCCGGTACCGCTGAGCTTCATGACGCGTCCCGCCAATGACGGCGCACGCTCGGCCGTGGTCATGGACGGCGCTGCCTCGCCCTTCACCGTGGCCCGCACCCTGCCGGCGCAAAACGGCTTTCCCCTGATGGATTTCTCGTCGGTGCGCGTGCAGTTCACGCAGCCCATGGACCAGCGCACGCTGCAATACGGCAGCAGCGTGAGCCTGGTGGATGCCGGCAACAAGCTGGTGCCGGCCCGCCTCCTGGCTGGCAACCGCCTGCTCACCATCGACCCTGTCGACGATCTCGTCCCGGGCCAGAACTACACGCTGAAGATCACCAGTGCGCTGAAGAGCAGCCTGGGTGACAGCTTTGATCCGGGCAGCTACAGCTGGAGCTTCAAACCGCTGGATTCCAAGCCGCGGGAAATCCTGGCGCTGCAAGCGCCGGACTCCAACGGTGGCAAGGTGGTGTCACCGCTGACTGGCGCTGCCATCAACAATGTCCCCATCACCTCTGCCCTGCTGGGCAATGACAGCGCCTCGCAAACCACGGGCAATCTCTACGCCCAGCTGGCCTTCGTGCCGAATTATCCCAAGGCCACACCGCTGCGCGTGGCGCGCGGCAACATCCTCACCGGCAGCTCGGTGGTCGTGAAGATTGCCGGCCAGGTGCCAGCCGGCCTCGAGACCGGCGCCATCCGTGTCGATTTCCTCTCCGATGCCAATGGCTACATGACGGACAATCCCTACAGCACGCTGGTGGATGCGCCCAAGCAGGTCTATCTCACCATGGACGTGGCGATGTCGGCGGACGACCCTTCGGCCAATGGCGCCTTCAACCAGAACATCATGCATGTGGACGTGGTGGGCACCGCCATCGTGAAGAATGGCAAGCTGGTGATGGATGCCGTGGGCGTGGTGGAGCTGGACGTGCTGGGCATAGATAAGGCCTCGGGCGTGCTGTCCTTCCATCTCGAGGGCTACCAGGACCAGCCCAATGCCCCCAAGCCGACCGTCGACACGACAGCGCCCCAGCTGCAGTCCTGGACCGCGGGCGTGACCGATGACAGCGACAGCGCCGCCAAGACCCTGGCGCAGGCGCGCATACGTCCGGGCGATCCGGTGATCCTGAACTTCACCGAACCGCTGGATCCGCAAAGCATCAACAGCGACAGCGTGAAGTTCCTGAAGTTCGGTGTGGCGGAGCCGGCCAGCCTGCGGGTCGATGGCACTTCCATCGTGCTGCAGCCGACGACACCCCTGCTGCACGGCAGCGACTACAGCATCCAGCTCAGCAGCGCTGTCACCGATGTGGCCGGCAATGCGCTGGCGGCAAGAAACCTGGGCTTCCAGCTGGCCACGCTGAGTGGCGCGGCCAACCGTTCACCGGTGGTGCTGGCGACTTATCCGGGCTTCCCCTGCCCGACCACGGCGCAGAATATCGCTGCCAACGCTCAGGGCCGCTGCGTGGGCGGCAAACCCGGTGACGAGGCCATGCCGATCGCGACACTGCCCACCGACCGCAATATCAGCGTGCAGTTCTCGCAGACCATGAATGCCGCCAGCATCAACAGCACGACCTTCAAGGTGGAAGTGCTGGGCGACAGCGGCTGGACCGCGGTCAGCGGCCGCCTGGAAAAGAGCGCACAGTCGGTGCGCTTCGCACCGGATGCACGCTGGTCGGAAGGAAAGCTCTATCGCTACACGCTGGTGTCGACGGGCAACCTGAAATCCAGCGCAGCCAATTGCGGCGTCAATGCCATTTGCGGCAGCAACGGCCTGCCGCTGCAGACGCAGCTGCTGTCGCAGGCTGTCGCGGATGCAGCCATCCCCACCGGCGGCGGCCCCTCCATGGACATCATGTTCCGCGGCGCAGCACCCAGCCTCTATACACTGCAACGCCTGCGTGGCCTGCCGGCGTCGGACGTGAACGCCGACTTCGTTCATGGCAGTGATGAAACCGAAGCCACCGGCAGCGGCGACAACTATTCAGCCGTCAATGCCGCCCGTATCCAGGTGGCCGGCCAGAGCGGCCTCGTGCAGGACGCCAACATCGGCTGTGACGTGGGCAGCAGCTGCCCGGCCAAACAGTTCCTCTACCTGAGCAATGCCCTGGATGCGGAGGTGGCGAACTATGACAGCGATGCCGCCGGGGTAAAGGTGATGATACAGCCGACACAGATCGTGGCTTCCAGCGTCGATGTCTATGCCGACGCCGGCATCCTGCTGGGGAAAACCACAGCCGCCACCGGCCCGCAGGTCTTGCGCCTGCGCTATGGCCTGAACCCGGATACCGGCAAGCGTGACCTGCCCATCACCGGGTATATCCGCAGCGTGGGCGGCAAGCTCCAGCTCAAGGCCACCCTGGACCTCTACCTGGACGAGCCCACACTGCAACCCAAGCTGGCGGGCTTCAACATCGGCCACAACCTGTACAGCTACCCGCTCACCATCAGCGTAACGGGACCCGTGGACTTCCTGCCGGACGGCCGCATGCTGGCATCGCTGATCAATGACGACGACGTCGTTTTCACGGTCAATCTGGTTGCACTCGGCTTCCTGCCGGGCGGAACCATCACCATGAAGATTCCCAGAGGCACCATGCAGATGCAGGGGCTGTCCGGAGCCATCAAGCAGTAAAAAAAGAGGAGCATCCCTCTTGCCGGCAGCCTTTGGCTGCCGGTTTTTTTTTGCAGCTCCCGTGGCGCCGCCGGCCGGCGGCGCAGGGCCCTCTGGCGTCGGAAAGGGGTAGTGTCCACAATTGCGCCTGAACAAGGACTCGTGCCTGCTTCCAGACCGGTTACCACAAGGACGTCATCCATGGTCCGACGCCTGCTTTCCTTACTGCTCTCTGGCCTTTTCCTGCTGGGTGGCCTCACCCTGGCGGGCCAGGCCGTGGCGGCGGCGCGGATGGCAGAAACGGTCGAAGTCGGCAGTGGCGAGGTGCTGACAGGCCTGGGCCTGCACCTGGAGTATTACTTCGACCGCAGCGGCAGGATGACGCTGGATGACATACGCCGCCTGCCAGACAGCGCCTTCAGCGCCAGCCGTTATGCAATCCCCAATTTCAGCTTCACCAGCGACCATGTCTGGCTGCGTGTGCGCGTGCACTGGAAAGCACCGGACCGTGGCGGCTACACGCTCTGGCAGCAATATCCGCTGACCGACCATTTCACCTTCTACCGCCCTGACGGCCAGGGCGGCTACCAGTCCAGCCGCACTGGCGACCAGTACCGCTTCAGCCAGCGCGAGCTGCCGGTACGCGCCTTCGGCTTCACGCTGACACCGCGCCCCGGCCATACCGACACCTACTACATGGAGCTGCATGGCGCCGGCACCATCAATGTCGACCTGCAGCTGGCCAGCAACAATGCCAGTTTCGCCGCTACCGAAAACCGCCACCTGGTGTTCGGCCTCTACTACGGCGCGCTGGCCGCCATGGTGCTCTACAAC
>DASUXS010000468.1:0-2796 GCA_036377855.1 Moraxellaceae bacterium | reverse complement strand
CGAGGGCAGCATCCTCTCGCGCGCCGGCGGCGCGCCCACCCTGGCCATCGGCATGGCGCACATCCTGTCCAGCGTGATCGGCGGCCAGGCCATGATGGCGTTCTGGTACCACTTCGCCATCCTGTTCGAGGCGCTGTTCATTCTCACCACCATCGACGCCGGCACCCGCGTCGGCCGCTTCATGATCCAGGACCTGCTGGGCATGGCGCACAAGCCGCTGGCGCAGACCGGCGCCCTCGCGCCCAACCTGGTGGCCACCACGCTCTGCGTGGGGGGCTGGGGCTGGTTCCTTTACCAGGGCGTGTTGGATCCGCTGGGCGGCATCAACTCCCTGTGGCCGCTGTTCGGCATCGCCAACCAGATGCTGGCGGGCATCGCGCTGCTGCTGGCGTCCACCATCCTGCTCAAGATGAAGCGCGAGCGCTTCGCCTGGGTGACGCTGGCGCCGACGGTGGTCGTGCTCGTGATTACGCTGACCGCCAGCTGGCAGAAGCTCTTCCACGACAATCCCAAGATCGGTTTCCTGGCGCATGCCAGCAAATTCAGCGCGGCGTATGAGCGCGGGGAAGTGCTGGCGCCGGCCAAGGACCTGGCGCAGATGCAGCAGGTCATCCTCAACGACCGCATCGACGCCGCGCTCTGCGTGATCTTCCTGGGCGTGGTGCTGTCCATGCTGGGCTTTGCCCTGCGTGCCATGTGGCTGGCCCTGCGCAATCCCGCCATCACCGCCCGCGAGACCACGGACGTGCTGGAGGCACGGCCATGACCGTGGCCGCGGTCTGGCAGCGCCTGCGTGAAGCCGGGGCGCTCATGGTCGGCGTGCCGGACTATGAGCGTTACCTGGCCCATATGCGCTCAGCCCATCCCGACCATCCCCCCCTGAGCCGCGAGGCCTTCCTGCGCGACCGCATGCAGGCCCGCTACGGCGGCAGCAAGACTGGCAAATGCCCCTGCTGAGCCGCGCTTTCTCCCCCAGCCCCGGCAGGCTGATCTCCATAGTCCAAGGACAAATGAAGGGACGTGTAACCAAATAGTCACGTATTGTTGCGAACAATTATCATTTGTCTTAGAATTCGCGCCCGGCACCACCTTGGGGGGTGATGCCGGTTGTCCCACGGAAGGGATTCTTCCTGCTGCCGCCCGGCTCGGACGAGCCACATTGCCATCTGCATCAGGCCTTTTTCCTGTTCAGGAACTCCTGAGGAGACCAATCATGTCGTCGCGTTTTGAATATCGTCCGCTGGTACTGGCCCTGCTTGCCCTGCAAGCTGCCCCGGCATTCGCAGAAGAAGCCGCCAGCACAGCCCCTGAGGCTGCTGCTCCGGCCGCCCCCGTCACGCCGGCCCCGGTCGCCGCCCCGGTCAGTGCTGCACCGGCCCAGGAGCTGGAGGCCGTGACCGTGAAGGCCCAGGCCGAAGTCCCCTACAAGGCGGACACCGTGTCCTCGCCCAAGTACACCCAGCCTCTGGTCGACACCCCGCAGACCATTACCGTGATCAAGAAGGAAATCCTGCAGGAGCAGGGCGCGGTCAGCCTGATGGAAGCCCTGCGCAACACCCCGGGTATCACCGTGCAGCTGGGTGAGAACGGCAACACCAGCCAGGGTGACTCTTTCTCCATGCGTGGTTTTTCCACGCAGACTTCCACCTTCGTCGATGGCATTCGCGATCTCGGCTCCATCACCCGCGACACCTATAACCTGGAGGCCGTGGAAGTGGCCAAGGGGCCTGCGGGTGCCGATATCGGCCGCGGTGCGGCCACCGGCTATATCAATCTGGTGAGCAAGCTGCCCACCCTGCAGAACGCGGCCAGCGGCAGCATCACGACAAACACGGCTGGCAACAACCGTGTGACGGCGGATACCAATGTCAAGGCAGGCGACGGAACCGCGCTGCGTCTGAATGTGATGGGCCAGAATGGTGGCGTGCCGGGCCGCAACGAAGTGGAGAACAACAGCTGGGCGGTGGCGCCTTCGATTGCGTTTGGCTTGGGAACTGATCGCCGTAGCTATCTGTACTTCCAGCATGTGCAGCAGAGCAATGTGCCGGACGGTGGCATTCCCTCCATCGGCCTGGACGGCTATTACAATACCGATCCCGTGATTGCGGCGGGCGCCCCCGTCAATACCGAAAACTTCTACGGCAGCGTCAATGACGAGGAATCTGTCCTCGCCGACATGGTTACGCTGAAGTTTGAAAATGACCTGAGCCCGTCGACAACGATGACCAATGCCACGCGCTACGGTCAGACCAAGATGGAACGCATACTGACCAGTATCAACACCAGCAATACGGGCATCAGCGTGAACGGCCAGCCCGCCAATCCGGCGGCCTGGACAGTGGCGCGTGCGCGTCAGGCGGTGGACCAGGAAAACAGGATTCTGGGCAACTACACCAACCTGGCCACGTCCTTCAACACCGGCGCCGTGAAGCACTCGCTGGCCACCGGCTTTGAGCTGATGTACGAAGACCAGACCTCGGCGGGCTTCACGGCACCGGCCACAGTGCCGCTGGCAAATCTCTACAATCCGAACGTGCATGATCCGCTGCCGAATCCGACGCGCAGTGGTGCCTACACCAATGGCCAGACGATCACGACCGCCGGTTATGTGTTTGATACCGTGGAATTCACGCCGGCCTGGCAGCTGACTGCCGGCCTGCGCTTCGAGCATTACAACACCGAGACGGTGGCGAGCACGGTGGTTACCGGCGGCGCCAATGGCAACCAGGCCCAGTACCCCGGTTATGCCGTGGGCCAGCTGGCACCTTCTTCGCTCAAGGACAGCGGCAATCTCCT
>DASUXS010000467.1:0-4886 GCA_036377855.1 Moraxellaceae bacterium | reverse complement strand
GGCCAAAGCTGCTATCTAAATTAGCGGCACTGGAATTATGCGGCTGGATTGAAGGGGAACAGGACCGACTTATTAGAACCGCAGCCGCTACGAGAATTGACCCAGCTTGGTTAGAAAGCTACGTCATAGCAAAAACCTATGGCTTTAACTATCAAGACCACTTTAGGGGCATGCTTACAAAGCTATTTGGAGAAGTCATCACCAGAAAGATTGAGTCTGCATTTGAGGCCAGTCACCCTGGCGATCTAGATCAGCTTAAGTCGGACCTGGGAGCCCTCTGGAAGTTAAGATGCAATTTTGCTCACGCAGATATTGGAGCTAATGTCGCTGCCCAACAAACATTTAATGCTCCGAGTTGGAGCATCAATAAGCTTAGAATAATAAAACGCACGCTCACCAACTATGAAGCATGTATGATTAGAGTTTTGACAGGTATCTAGCACGAGATGAGCGTAGCAAACACCAATATAGATGCCCTTAACTTACTATCTCGCCACAAAAGTAGATAAGCATCTTTTCTTCCATAGAGCAGGCGATACGTGCCTTGCGTGCTTTTCGCTTTTGCTTTTTGGGTCCCCGTTAGAGGACGCCGAGCAGCGGAAGAAAGACGGGGATCAGCCCGAAGGGTGGGCGGCAGGACGCCGCCAATCGGGGAGGCAGGACAGGGATGTCCTGTCTCCCCGCCCCCCGGCTTTCTGAGCAGCGCAGGGCACCCTTGCGCAGCAAGGGCGTCCGGCCCGGGGTCGCCTTTCTTTGCTTACTTTCTTTGGCGAAGCAAAGAAAGTAAGGCCCCGCCGGCGAGGCGCTACGGCAGTGCTAATAAACATCAGAAGCCAGTCGCGAAGCACAGCCCCCACAACCAGCCATCAAGCCAACAACCGCCCTTCGACAAGTTCAGGGCGAACGGGGGGTGTTTCTACTTTAAGCGCCCTAGAACAGCCGCTTTAAAATCCACTGCGAATCCGCATTTCCCAATTTGCGCATAAGCACACCCCCATTCAAACAAGCTTTCAGCTACCTTTCCCAAAAGCCAGCCCCTCCCGCTCGCCCCAAATTCCCCACTCAAAAAAGGGATACGCCATGTCCACCCCCACCATCACCTTCAACAACGGCGCCACCTACGAACGCTATATGGGCCTCTGGTCCCAAACCGCCGGCGAAAAATTCCTGGACTGGCTGCAACCCAAGCCCGGCCAACACTGGCTGGACATAGGCTGCGGCAACGGCGCCTTCACCGAACTCTTGGTAGCCCGCTACGCCCCCAGCGCCCTAGACGGCCTCGACCCCTCCGCCGAACAACTCACCTTCGCCGCCCAACGCCCCGCGCTGAAAGCCGCGCACTGGCACCAGGGCGACGCCATGGCCCTCCCCCTGCCCGATGCCAGTGTCGACGCCACCGTCATGCCCCTGGTGATTTTCTTCGTCCCCGACCCCGCCAAAGGCGTCGCTGAAATGGTCCGCGTCACCCGCCCCGGCGGCAGCGTCTCCGCCTACGCCTGGGACATGCCCGGCGGCGGCTTCCCCTATTTCCCGCTGCAGCTCACCCTGCGCGAAATGGGCGCCGTGGTCGCCTCGCCCCCCAGCCCCGACGCTTCGAAAATCGACGAGCTGGAAAGACTCTGGCGCGAAGCCGGCCTGGTGGATGTGCAAACCACCGCCATCACCGTGCAGCGCGAGTTCAAGGATTTCGAGGATTACTGGGAAACCGTGCTCGGCGGCCCCAGCGTCGTCGCCACGCTGGCCACGCTCACCCCCGACCGTATCGGCGAACTGCAGGAAAAAGTCCGCGCCCGCCTCAGCACCAGCGCCGACGGCCGCATCCTCGCCAGTGGCCGCGCCCATGCCGTGAAAGGCCACCGCGCCTGAAACACGGCGCCATTAATCCGCGATGGCTTCACGCCATCGCCACTACCCCTGTTCAAGGGGGAGTCCCCCACTCCCCCTGACGCCATACTCGCCAGCATTCCTGCCACCTCATGGATGCCCTGGCCATGCCCGTTTCACGCTGCTTTCCCACTACCCTGCCCCGCATTTTCGCGACCACCTGCCTCGCGCTTTCCCTCACCGCCTGCATGACGCCGAAAAGCGCCTGGGACATGAGCGAGTCGCAGCGCATACGCGCCGCCAATGGCGGCAATATGGAAGCCATCAGCCTGCTGCAAACCGTCAATTACTACGACAAGGACCGCAACCAGCATCTGCGCAAACCGGAAGACCAGCTGAAATGGCTGCGCAAGGGCGCGGAGCTGGGCGACGGCGCCTCGCAATACCGCCTGGCCTTGCTCACGCTGTATGCCAACGAAAAAACCCTGCCGGTGCCGCGTGATCCCGCGGAAGCGAAACGCCTGGCCCTGAGTGCGGCGGACACCATGAAACGCACCGGGCAACCCGGTGGCCAGTCCAATAGCAAATGGGTGGAAGGTGCGCAGGCCCTAGCCGCGCGCGCAGAAACGATACAGAAGCAGCAGCCGCTGGCGGACAAGGGCGATGCCCAGGCCATGTATGCGCTGAGCCAGGCTTATGCGCCCCTGAATCTGTTTGGCGTGGGTTCGATAGATTCTTCCGCCGATCAGGCCGCCTGGCTGAAAAAAGCCGCTGAAGCAGGCCAGTCCGAAGCCGTGATGGCCATGGTGGCACGCGCCGGCTCAGCGGAAGAAAAACTTGCCTGGCAGCAGAAGGCGGCAGCGGCAGGTACGCCGGAAGCCATGCTGCTGATGGGGAATCACTATCGCGGCCGTGGCGATGAAAAACTGGCGCTGGACTGGTATCGCAAAGCGGCGGCCAAGGGCAATGAGGCGGCACGCAAAGCCGTGGCACAGCTCACCGATGCAACGGCGCTGCGTTTGCAGGCCAGCGCCGCTGCCGGTGACACCGGCGCCATATTCGAGCTGGGCGACTACTACCGGGCCGGCAACTGGGCGGGCAAGGACAATGGCGTGGCCCTGCAGTGGTATCAGAAGGCTGCGGCCGGCGGTCATGTGAATGCGATGTACCAGGCCGCCCTGCTCAGCAGCCAGCCTGCCGACAAGGACCGCCTGATGCGCGCGGCGGCGAATGGCGGCAATGCCGATGCCGCGAAATGGGTAGCAACAGAAGACCGTCGCCTGGCCATGGAAAAGCAGCAGCGCCAGGAACGTGCGGAAGCAGAGCGGCGCCAGGCCGAAGCCAAACGCCAGCAGCAGATCGCCGACCAGCAGGCCTTTGTCGCGCGCATCGATCGCGAAGGCACCACGGACAGCTATGAGGCGGAAGTGTATTGCCGTTTCGGCGGTCGTCGTTGCGACGAAATGCGCCGCCAGGCCCGCGTCGCCCTGGAAAGACAGAACGCTGCTGCCGAAGCCGCGAACATGCGCCGCATCCAGAGTCTCTACAGCGACGGCAAGAGTGCCGACCAGCGCAACCAGGAGCACCTGGACCGCAGCAAATGCAATATGCGCAATATCGAGGCCATACAGAACAACACTTATGGCAAGACGGACTGGGGCTACAAGAAGTGCGAGGACTGATCTTGGCGGCCTGAAAACCGTGCATGAAAAAGCCCGGCAATGCCGGGCTTTTTTCTTTAGCGGCGTGCGCTCAACGGCATTCCACAAAGCACTCGGGCGGAATCTTTTCCTTGATGAGTTCGTGGTAGGCCGGCAGCAACGACCAGTGGATATAGGGCTTGAGGTGGTGCGCCGTGTGATAGCCCAGGTTGAAGGTGCGCAGGTTGTAGAGACGGCCGACACGGTTGCGCGAGGCGGCATAGGGATTGTCGGTATACAGGCCGCTGTGGTGCTCATGCGTGAGCCAGTAGACATAGAGCAGCATGAGGAAGGAAGGCAGCAGGAACACCACCAGGTAGTTCTGCCAGTTGCCCCAGATGAGCAGGCCGTGCAGGCCCAGCAGGGGAATCTGCATGAGCAGGAAATACAGGCCTTCGCGCGGACGGCGGCGCGCCACGCGCAGCCCGTCCAGCGGAGCGCGCAGCAGCAGGTTGAGGGTGTATTCCAGGGGACCCATGAGGCTGCCGTCGCGGCGCGCCCAGCGCGACTCGTCCTCGACATCCTGCGCGCAGGGCGGCTGGTTCATGTAATTGGGATGGTGGCCGAGATTGTGGTGCAGCACCCAGGCATAGGGACCGATCATGGTCTGCAGGCCCAGCACCAGGTCCCAGGCGCGGTTCAGCACGGCGGCACGGAACACGCCGTGATGCTGCTGGTGGTGATTGAAGATGGCGCAGCTGCCCAGGGGCAGCAGCAGGCCCAGCGCCAGCAATGCGGCGGCCCAGAGCGGCAGGTAATGCCAGGCCAGCAGTTGCAGGGCGAACACGGTCAGCGACAGCGCCAGGGGGGCACGGTCGGCGCGGAACTTGAGGAAAAGGCCTTCACGGCTCTGGTTTTTTTTATAGATGTCGTCGAGGTTCATGGGGCGGCAGACATGTTGCGGGCGGACAAGGGTGTCCGCGAAAGGCATGCAGCATAGCGGCCTCGCGCCTGCTCCGACAGCGGCTGGCTTGACGGACGGCGGGCGCCGGCGGGCAAACGGACAGGCGGCAGAACCGGGTCAGGCGGGCATCCGGACCCGCGACTTCATGGCCCAGCGCAGCAGCAGCGGCAGCAGGGCCGCCAGCGCAAACACGGCCAGGGTACCGGCATCCAGCACGTCTTCAGGCGCCTTCAGCGTGGCCAGTGCACGCCCGGCATTCACGAACACGACATCCAGCGGCAGCATGCCGATCTGGCTGATGATGAAAAAGCGCCAGGCCGGCACGCGTGTCAGCCCCATCAGCAGGTTCACCACGAAGAAGGGCGGCGCCGGCGCGAGACGCAGGGCCAGCAGATAGAACGCGCCGTCGCGCTCCAGGCCCTCGTTGATGGCCGCCACCCAGCGCGGCCAGCGCCGCT
>DASUXS010000466.1:0-5351 GCA_036377855.1 Moraxellaceae bacterium | reverse complement strand
CGATTGGGTGCGCGGTAGCAGCCCAGGGCCTGCAGATGATGCACGGCCACCGCCGCCAGCTCCCAGGCCATGCCCTCGTCCGCCGCCACCGGTTCGGCATCGGCGAACAATTCATAATCCGTGATGGCGGCCAGCTCTTTGAGCACGGCAGCCTTGTCGCGCAGCGGCGCTTCGATATGGGAATTGGCCCAGCCCCATTTCCAGGTTTCCGGCACCGAGGCCCAGGTGCCCAGGGGGATCACGGGAAAGCGCAGGCGATGGCCGCCCTGCGCGTCAAAGAAATCCAGGACACCTTCATGGTGGTCCAGTTTCCAGCGGCCCATTTTCCCCAGGCCGTATTCCGCTTCCAGGCGGGCCTGCTTGCCGCGCAATTCATCGGCGCACTGCTGCAGGAAATCCTCGAATTCCGCTTCCGTCATTACTGCTTACCACTCACAACAAATCAGCACAGGGTTCAGAGGCTGTCCAGCCAGCGCGGACGTTCAATGCCATAGCCCTGCGCATAATCCACGCCGATTTCCTGCAGGCGCGCCAGAATCTTGTCATCTTCCACGAACTCGGCAATGGTCTGCAGGCCGAGGTAGTGGGCCAGGTCGTTGATGGAACGCACCATGACATAGTCGTTCTCGTCTTCAACGATGTCGCGCACGAAGGCGCCGTCTATCTTCACGAAATCCAGCGGCAGGTGCTTGAGGTAGTTGTAGGTGGCATGGCCGGCCCCGAAATCGTCCAGGGCGAAGCGGCAACCTATCTTCTTGAGCTCGCGCATCAGGTCCACGGCATCGGCAATATTGCTGATGGCCGTGGTTTCCGTGATCTCGAAACAGAGCTTTTCCGTGGGCAGCTTGTATTCCAGCAGGCGGTCGAAGACATAGCTCATCATCTGCGCGTCGGTCAGCGAGTGACCGGACAGGTTGATGGACACCATGCCCAGCTTGGCCAGTTTTTCCGGATTGTCCTTGAGCCAGTGGAAGGCGCTGTCCACCACCCAGCGGTCCACCGCCAGCATGCGGTTGTAACGTTCCGCAGCCTGTACGAATTCGCTGGAAGGCAGGTCTTCACCACCCTCCGCCTGCATGCCCAGCAGGATTTCATAATGCGGCAGCTCTTCCTGCGCACGCTCGGGTGCGATGGCCTGGATACGCTGGCAACGCAGCGTCAGGCGCTCTTCTTCCAGCGCCTGGTTGAGCTTGGCCACCCACACCATGACATTGTCGCGGCGCACCATTTCCTCGGCATTGGGCTGGTAGACCTGGATACGGTTGCCGCCATCGGCCTTGGCCTGCGCGCAGGCCTCTTCCGCGGCACGCAGGATGCGGCCGGCGGTGTCGCTGGTATAGGTGATGTCGACCAGGCCGGCGCTGGCGGTGAGCTTGTAGGTCTTGCCGTCGAAGTTGAACTTCATGGCGGAAAGCTCGCCCATGCGCAGGCTGATGAGCTGCTGGGCGCGACCGAGATCGCAATCCTCCAGCAGCAGCGCGAAGGCATCGCCGCTGAGGCGGGCCACTGTGGTCTTGGGCGTCAGCGCCTTGTTGAACAGCGCCGCCACCTCTTTCAGCAGCTGGTCGCCGGAGGCCAGGCCGGCGTTGTCGTTGATGATCTTGAACTGGTCCAGGTTCACATAGGCCAGCACATGGCGGGCGCGCTGGCGCTTGGCGATTTCCAGGGCACGGTCCAGCTGGCGCGTGAATTCGGCGCGGTTGATAAGGCCGGTGAGTTCGTCGTGCGTGGCCTGCCAGGCCAGCTGCTCGTAGAGCTGGTGCACGACTTTTTCCAGGGCATCGTCCACCACCGGCACGTCTTCGCCTTCAAAGATCAGGGCATTGCCGGTATGCATGAGGGCAGCCAGCTCGCGCAGGGTGAAATCGTTCACCTTCACACCCTGGTGGTTCACGAACACGAAACGGCTGGCATTGGCGTCACGCCAGGCCAGGCGCAGGCGCTCGGATTCGGCGCCGCGATGGCGCAGCTCCATCCAGTCGCCCAGCTGCAGGCGGCGCGCACGCTCCGTCCATTTCTGCAACCAGCGCTCTTCGGCGGGATCATTTTCTTCTTTCTTGGCGGGCACCAGGGTCCAGGGCACATCGCCCAGCAGGCGCTGCGGGCCGGCCAGCAGGTGCTTGAGCTCCGCTACGGCCTGCTGCTGCTGGCGGCCGCTGAGCTCGACAATTTCCTGCAGGCCGGCCTTGATCAGGCGCAGCACCTCGCGCAGGTCGAAGGCGCGATGCACATCGGCGCCTATGGCCAGCAACTCGTCGATCAGGCCCAGGTATTCCTGCCAGCCGGAGCTGCTCTCCCCTTGCCGCAGATGCGTTTTCACCAGCAGGTCGCGCCAGCCGGCATCCAGCAGCGTGAGGACGGGCTGCGGCACTTTCTTGCCGCAGAGCTTGGCATCCAGCACTTCCTGCACGCGGTGCTTGGCGCTGTCCAGCTTGTGCTCGCCTTCGGCCATCTGGCGTACGCGTTCGAGATTGCGCTGGTAGGCCTGCTCCTGCTTCGTGACAAAAGGATCCAGCACATCCAGGGCCTGCTGGAAAATCTGCGGATTGTTGTCAAAGCCCTGGCCGATGCGGTCGACCAGCTTGTCGATGGCGCCTTCCTGTTCCTTGGTCAGCGGATGATCCTTGAAGCCCAGGCGGGCCAGGCGGTTCAGCACCTGGCGCGCGGGATGGTCCTCGCGCTGGAAAAGATCGTCGTCATTCATCAGCGAATGCAGCACCGGCAGTTCCAGCTTGTGGAACCAGCGCCGTGCGGCATCGCCGATGAGGGCATTCTGCGACAGCGTCTGCAGCAGGCCTTCGGCCATCTGCATCACCGACAGCACGGTGCCGGCCAGCTCGGTGCCCTGCGCGGTCGCCATGCCTTCCAGCTCATGCCTCCAGCCGTCTTTGGCGGTTTTCAGCGAGGAAAAGGAGTTCTGCACATCCTGCAGTTCGAAATAGGAGCGCTGCAGCAGATGGGCTTCGCCGCCATGGGCCACATCGCCGGTTTCACCACCGGCACGCAGGTATTCGGCATTGCGCCGGGCATGCTGCAGTTCGAAAAGACGCTTCAGTGAAGTCACCGCCGCCTGGGCGTCGCGCTGCGAGGACTCAAAGCGCTGGCTGGCCGCACCGTCCTGCGCACGCGCCAGGAATTCCGCGGCATTGCGCGGCGGCGGCAAGGATTTGGCAGCGGTCGCCGTCGTGGCGGCCGCGCCGCCGGCAACTGCAGTCGCGGCTACAGCCGCTCCCGCTCCGTGACCACCGGCCCCTGCGCCACCACCTCCATTTCCTGCTGCACCACCTCCTGCAGCCCCACTTCCTGCCCCACCACCGACGCCGCCGGCAGCCGTCTCACCGCCGGCATTCGCGGTAGTGGCAGAGGTGGGCGCCTCCGGCACGGGCGGACTCTCATGGCGCTGGATATAACGCGACAGCTCCAGCTGCGGCAGCACATTATTCTTGATCAGTATCTGGTTGAGCTGCTCATACACGCTGTTCAGATTGGTGAGCACCGTCTCCTCGAAAGCACGGTACAGCACTTTCTCCACCGCCATGGTGGGGCGCAGCTGCAGGATGGCTTTCTGGAAAGCTTCGCAAACCGGTGCCGGGGCAAAAGGATTGCGCTGTTTGCCCGGGCCGGTATGGCCCAGTTCATCCAGGCGCGCCTGCAGGCCGAAAAGCTGGCTGCGGCAGATCTCATCCATGCGTGTGGCCAGCACCTTCACCACCAGCCATTCCTCGAACTGGTCTTTGTCCACCAGGGCGAGGCCGGAGGCATCGACACGGCTGTCGGGCCTGTCGAGACGGCCGAAGGACTCACGCAGCTCCAGCAGGTAGCGGCTGCGCACCCCGTCATGCGAGCGACGCAGCAGCGTGGCGAAATCGAAAAAGAGGCGCTGGTCAGCATTGGAGCGCGCATGCTCGGCCGCCGTCAGCAGGGCATCGTCGGCATTGCGGAAAAAGCCGTTGAAGGCATCGCGGCAATAGCCCAGCAGTTGCTGGCCGAGCTGGTCGATAAGGGCACGCGACTCCGTGCTCATGATGGCGTTATGCGTGCCATGCCCTGCCACGGCGGCGCGCAGCAGCGTGCTCAGGGTGCCGTCATCGGGATTGAAAAAGGAAACGCCGAAGAATTGTTTGTCGACATGGGCGATGCGGGCGCGCAGCTCATGCTCGCGTACATCATCACCCTCGCCCAGGAACATGCGGATCAGCACCACGTCGCCGCGAGCCAGCTGGCGGTCATCGGCGGCCGGCGTGTCGCGCAGCTCCAGCAGGGCGCCGCCGGAGCAGATGTCTTTCATGAGACAGGAACGGCGATTCATGCCACGCGCGATGAGCAGCACATTCATGGTCAACGGCAGGCGTTCCAGGGTGCGTTGCTCAGCCCCGGAGGCTATAGGGCCGGATTGTTCCGTCATCGCTTTTTTCCTTGTGGCACAGCCGCTTGTAAGGGGTTAGTTGACCGGAAAACCCAGCGGTCGACAAGCCATGCAGACAGTATCGGCTGACACTGTGGAAAAAGCATGCGGGCACTGCGGGAAAAGACGGGAGGCCCGAGGAAAAGACGGCAGGACAGGATGGACGGCGGCCAAAGGACCGACCGCAAGACAGGCCCCGGCAGAGGCCCCAAAAAAACAAAACGCGCTGTCCTTTCGGACAGCGCGTTTGTCTTGTATGGCGCAGCGGACGGGACTCGAACCCGCGACCCCCGGCGTGACAGGCCGGTATTCTAACCGACTGAACTACCGCTGCTCGGTCTTTCGTTGGTGGGTGCTGACGGGATCGAACCGCCGACCCGCTCCTTGTAAGGGAGCTGCTCTCCCAGCTGAGCTAAGCACCCGGCTGAACCAACGTGGCGCGCATTATAGGGAGTTCGGAGAGGCTGTCAAAGGAATTCCGTGGGTTTTTTTTACTGATATATCAGATGCTTATTTTTCAGGCAGATTCCGGGGCCGGAGCCGCTTTCAGGGGTCTATCCGCACCGGGGTATAGGCCGGGACCCGCTCGAAGAGGTCAATGATGTCGCTGTTGCGCATGCGTATGCAGCCATGCGAGCGCGGCTCGCCCATGGGCTCGCTGTCCGGGGTGCCGTGGATGTAGATGTAGCGGCGCATGCTGTCGCGGTCGCCCAGGCGGTTATGGCCGGGCTCGCAGCCGGACAGCCAGAGGATGCGGCTGAGTATCCAGTCGCGGCCGGGATGCAGGGCCGCCAGCTCAGGCGTCCAGACCTCGCCGGTGGGCCGGCGGCCGCGGAAGACGGTACCCGGCTCGGCGCCCACCCCTATCTTGGCGCGTATGAGGTGGCGGCCGCGCGGGGTCATCTCGCTGCCCGAGACCTCGCCCGCGCCCCGCAGCGCGGTGGAG
>DASUXS010000465.1:0-8289 GCA_036377855.1 Moraxellaceae bacterium | reverse complement strand
GGCAAAGCCCCAGGCGGGGGAGCGGGCACGTGCCGTGCTCGAGGCCTTGCTGCCCTGGCGCGACCAGCTGCAGTTGCTCACCGCGGCTGGCGACATGGGGGCGGATATCGCCCGCGACCTGGGCTTTGCCACCACGGTGCTGCACCAGCCTGCGGGCGCCAGCAGCGCCGCCGATACCGAGGCCACGGCAGCTGCCTTGCTGCAGGCCCATGCTGATCTGCTGCTGTTTGCCGGCGGCGATGGCACCGCGCGCGATCTTTGCCGTGTGCTGGGCACGCAGTTGCCGGTGCTGGGCATTCCGGCCGGCGTGAAAATGCATTCCGGTGTTTTTGCCGTCACGCCCCGCGCCGCGGCGGAAATCGTGCAACTCCTGCTCAAGGGCGAGCGGGTGCTGGTGAACGAAGCCGATGTGCGAGACATCGATGAAGCCGCCCTGCGCGAAGGCCGGGTGCAGGCCCGCCATTTCGGGGAGATGAAAGTGCCCTCCGAAGGCCGCTACCTGCAGGCCGTGAAATGCAACGGCCGCGAGGTGGAAGCGCTGGTGCTGAACGAGATCGCCGCCGGGGTGGTGGAGGACATGCAGCCTGGCGTGAATTACCTGGTCGGCCCCGGCAGCACCACCGCCGCCATCATGGAGGCCCTGGGCCTGCCCAACACCCTGCTGGGCGTGGATGTCGTGCGTGACGGCGAACTGCTGGCCGCGGACGCCGATGCCGCCACCCTCGAGGCCCTGGAAGGGCCATGCCGCCTTATCCTCACCGCCACCGGCGGCCAGGGCTTCCTGCTGGGCCGTGGCAACCAGCAGCTCACCCCGGCCGTGCTGCGGCGCGTGGGCCGTGACGGCCTCATCGTGGTCGCCACCCATGAAAAGCTGGATGCCCTGGCGGGCAGGCCGCTGCTGATGGACCTGTCCGATGCCGCGCTGGCCAGCTATCTCCGGGGCCTGGTCGAAGTCGTGACGGGCTACCACAACCGTGTCCTGCACCGCCTGGACGTGCATGCCTGAACCCTGCATCAGCTTTGCTTATGACGGGTTATCACAAATATGCAGTTCATGAATCGCCTGTCCTTGCCTAGCATCGACGCTTTTCCGCCTCAGCATTCAGGAGCAGGCCATGAGCAAACGCATTTTCATCACCGGTGGTGCCAGCGGACTGGGCCTGGCCCTGGCGCGGCGCTATGCCGCCGCCGGCTGGCGTGTCTGCATTGCCGACCGTAATGAAGAAGCAGGCGCTGTCGCGGCGGCCGAGCTCAAGGGAGCATCCCCAGATGCCTTTTTCCTGGCCGTGGACGTGACCCGCGACCAGGCCCTGCAGGATGCTGCCAACGAGCTGATGGCGCGCTGGGGCGGGGTGGATGTGGTGGTGAACAATGCCGGCGTGGCCCAGGCCGGTGCCATCGAGGACGTCACCCTGGCCGACTGGCAATGGATCATAGACATCAACCTGCTGGGCGTGGTGCGCGGCTGCAAGGCCTTCACGCCCCTGTTCAAGCAGCAGCGTTACGGCCATTTCGTCAACGTCGCCTCCATGGCCGGCCTGCTCAATCCGCCCATGATGGCCAGCTACAACGCCAGCAAGGCCGCCGTGGTGGCCCTGTCGGAAACCCTGGAAGTGGAATTGGCCGACTATGCTGTCGGCGTGTCCGTGGTCTGCCCCTCGTTTTTCCGGACTAATCTTGCCGACGGCATGCGCGTCACCGATCCGCGCCTGGAGGCCATGACGCGCAAGCTGCTGGAAAAGGGCGGACTCAGTGCCGAAGACGTGGCGGAAGCCATTTTCAAGGCCGTGGAGCGCAAGCAGTTCTATGTGCTGCCGCATGCCGAGGCCTTCCGTATCTGGATGCTGAAGCGCCTGCTGCCGCGCAGCACCTTCGTGCGCCTGTTGGAGAAGAGCACGCGGCGTATGCGCCAGCCGCGTAGTGCTTAACGGCGGTGCTTGAGGGCAGTCATTGCCCGGTGCTGAAGGCGCACCCAAATTGCAGCATCATCGTCATTCCCGCGCAGGCGGGACAAAAGCCCGAAGGGCGTTGAACAGCCGTAGGCTGGGCGGAGCGAATAATCTCCTAGGTTCTGGCAGGGCTTCTTTAAAGGCCCGCTGCATGTCATGAAGATTCCCGCCTGCGCGGGAATGACGTGGGACTTAGGGATTTAATTAGCGCAATCCATAACAAGGCCGCAGAAAAACAATCGCGAGGAAAGCATGATGAGCAAGAAATGGATGATCTACGGCGCCAACGGTTATACCGGCGAGCTGATTGCCCGCGAAGCACGCAAGCGCGGTTCCCTGCCGGTGCTGGCCGGCCGCAGTGCGGCGCATGTCACGGCGTTGGCCACTGAGCTGGGGCTGGAGCATCGTGTCTTCGATCTCGAAGACAACCAGCATGCCGCCCGCCAGCTGGAGGGCATAGGCCTGGTGCTGCATTGTGCCGGCCCTTTCTCCGCCACCAGCGAACCCATGATAGAGGCCTGCCTGCAGGCCGGTGCGCATTACCTGGACATCACCGGCGAGATTAGCGTGTTCGAACATGCGCATGCGCAGGCGGCGCGTGCCAAGAAAGCCGGCATCGTGATCTGTCCCGGTGTCGGTTTCGACGTCATTCCCACCGATTGCGTGGCTGCCGCGCTGAAACAGGCGCTGCCGGATGCCACGCACCTGGCCCTGGGCTTTGATTCGCGTTCCGGTTTTTCCCCGGGCACGGCGAAAACTTCCGTGGAAGGCCTGGGGCAGGGCGGCCGCGCCCGTATCGATGGCCGCATCACCAAGGTACCCATGGCCTGGAAGGTGCGGCATATCCGTTTCGGCAGCGAAGAAAAGCTCGCCATGACCATTCCCTGGGGCGATGTCTGCACCGCCTGGTACAGCACCGGCATTCCCAATATCGAGGTTTACCTGCCGGTGTCGGAGCGCGTGGTGAAAAGCGCACAGCTCAGCAACTATGCGCGGCCCCTGCTGGCGCTGTCGCCGGTGCAGAATTTCCTGAAGAAGCGTATCGGGCGCACGGTGAAGGGTCCGGATGCCGCTGCCCGTGAACGCCTGCCCACCGCCGTGTGGGGCGAGGTGCGCAATGCGGCGGGGACGGTGCGTACGGCGCGTATCCAGACCGCCAATGGCTACAGCCTGACGGTGACGGGGGCGCTGGCGGTTACGGAGTATCTGTTGGCCAATGCGGTGGAAGCGGGGTGTTATACGCCGTCGCGCCTGATGGGGGCGGATCTGGTGACGAAGTTGCCGGGGTCGGGCGGGATAGAAATCAGCTGAGTCTAGGTGAATAAAAAAACGGAGCCCTCGGGCTCCGTTTTTTTTGCTCGTCATTCCCGCGAAAGCGGGAATCCAGTGCCTTTGTGAGCGTCGAAAAGAGCAAAGGCGATGGGCCCCGGCCTTCGCCGGGGCGACAGTTGAGTTTTTAGCTGGCAACGGTTTTTGGCCAAGCACAGTAAAAGGCGCTGGATGACTCGCTACGCTCGCGTTTAGTGCCAGCCTGCGGCTGTTCAACGCCCTCCGGGCTTTTGTCCCGCTTTCGCGGGAATGACGTTTTTATAGGAAGGTGGTTAGCTTTCCTACTGCAACAAATTCCCCCGATTCCCCGCCCGCAAGATCGCCGCCGTCCGGTTCGCCACGCCCAGCTTGGCAAAGATGTTTTTCAGATGCCATTTCGTGGTGGACAGGGCCACCCCGGTAGCCTGGCTGATCTCGTTATTCGACAAGCCCTGCTGCAACAGCTCCAAGATTTCCACTTCCTTGGCCGTCAATGCCACTGGCATGGGCGCCGTGGCGGGCATGGCCGGTACGGGCTGGCGCGGCGCGAACACATCCTTGAAGAAATCCAGGTAGAGGTCGGGCAGGGCCAGCTGCTGGCGTATGAAGGCCTGCTGCATGACATCCGCCAGGCCTGGCGCCTCGTCGAAGACGATGCGGTTGATGCCCAGCAGGCCATGGTCGCGTATCAGGTGCTGCAGCAGGTCCAGGGCATCGCCGTGGTTGCCCTGCAGGTGGTGTATCACCACCAGGTTGGCATCGATGATGAGTGCGCGGGCACGCACTTCGAAATGCCGCGTCGCCTGCGACAGCGTCACCAGCACGTTTTCCGCTTCCGCCAGCCGGCCCTTGCTGCGCAGGAAAAGGGCGGTGGCCAGGCCGTAGCGCTCCCAGCCTTCTTCATAATGGCGCTGGCCCTGCCAGTGCCGCTTGGCCAGCTTTTCCTGCAGCTGGTGCTGGCGCGCCACGCGCTCCACGGCTTCGCTGTTCTGCATGGCGATGGCCTGCAGCAATTCCTCGAAGGCCACCTGGCCCAGGAAACGTTCGTAATTGCCCAGCTGCAGGATGCGTTGCAGCTGGTGGATGAGGCGGCCGGAGCGGGTGTGTTCGCCATGCAGCGCCAGCAGGCGGCAGAGCGTGAGGTAGGTGATGACGATGACTTCGGTGGCGCAGGCGGTGTTCACCAGCGGCATCAGCTCCTCGCAAATGCTTTGCGCTTCTTCCAGCCGGTTCTGTTCATAACGCACCACCGCGATGGCCAGCATGGCATTGATCCAGGCCGGCGTGTGCGGCTTGTGGCGGAAGCGCTCCAGCAGCGCTTCCGCACGCTGTATCGCTGGCAGCACATGGCCGGTGTTGCGGTCGCAGAGGATGAGGATGAGGTCGGCGTAGCTTTCCAGGTAGTCGTAACCCAGCTGGCCCAGCACGGTCTTGGCCTGCAGGCCGTATTGCCGCGACTGCGTGAAATCCGCATGCAGCAGGTAGTGGTAGGCGAGTATGGCCAGGCTGAAGGCGCGTATGTCGTGGTGGCGGCAGGAGGCCAGCAGCACGGCGTGGTCGGCCTGCAGCAGGAAATCGGTTTCATGCTGGAAAAGTTGCAGCATGACTTCCAGGAAGGTGGGCGTGGTGTCGTCGGTGAAACGCCCAGCCGCGGTACCTTCCTGTTCCTTCAATGCATCCAGGTAGTAGCGCGCCTGGTTGAAGCGCCGCGTGAAAATGAGCGCGCCTATCAGCGGGAAGATCAGGTCACCCTGGGCCAGCACGTCTTCGTCCGGCAGCGGTTCCACCCAGCGGATGATGGCGGGGTAGTCGCCCTTGTGCAGCCAGGTGGCGCAGCATTCGCAGAGCGTGGCGCGGAATTTTTCTTCCGTGCTTTGTTCCGCGTGGTCCAGCGCCATTTCAGTTTCGCCCTGGGCCATCAGGTAGTCGCTGGCGGCGGCATGCAGGCCTTCTATGCGCTCGGGGATTTCCACATGCAGGCGGTTTTCCAGGAAATCGCGGAACAGCGGGTGGTAGCGGTACCAGCCCGGCTTGTCCTCGATTTCCTGCAGGAACAGCGCCTGCGCCACGATGCTTTCGATAAGGCGCGCGGAGTCGCGGCGTTTGAGCACGGTGTCGCAGAGGCCGGCATCGAATTCCTGGAAGGCGGCGGTGCAGAGCACGAAGTCATGCATGGCCGGCGTCAGGTCGCGCAGCACCACATGCGCGAAATAATCCACGATTTCCGGCTGGCGGCCGTTGAAGGCAGCCAGGGCCTGGCCACCGGTGCGGGCTTCAGCGAGCAGCGCGATCTTCACGCCTACCATCCAGCCTTCGGTGATGGCCAGCAGCTGGTTTATTTCGCGGTCATCCAGCTGCAGGCGCAGCTGCAGCGACAGTTCGCGGATCTGCACGGCATCCAGGCGCAGGTCGTGCGCATCTATCAACAGCAGGCGGTCAGCAAGCTTGAGCCGGCTCAGCGAGAAATCCGGATGCACACGGCTGGCGATGATGAAATGCACCTGCGTCGGCAGGCGTTCCAGCAGGCGCGCCATGACATCCTGGATGAAGGCATTGGCATGCTGGAAATCGTCCAGCACCACGGTGAGCGGGCCCGGCACGGCGGCAAATGCCTGTTCCAGCGCCTCCACCACATGCGTGGCGGGCAGCGCGATCTCGGCGCTTAGCGGGTTGTAGGAAACGGTGTCGAAGCCGGGGACGACATGACGCAGGGTTTCACTCAAGCGACGGAAGAAACGCACTGGGTCGGCATCGCCGGCATCCAGGCTGAGCAGCGTGCACAGCCCTTCGTGCTGTTGCTGCCAGTGCTGCAGCAGCGTGCTCTTGCCGAAACCGGCCGGCGCCAGCAGCAGGGTGAGGGCAAAGTCCCGGCTGCGGTCCAGCAGGTGCAGGAGTTCATCACGGCTGATGCGCGCAGAGCTGTGCGGTGGGGCTTCGCTCCTGCGTTCTGTGGTCGACGTTCCTGTCACGTTCACCCCCTGGCGGTCAGCCGGCGGGCTGCTGCCATTCTTTATTTTATTTCTTGTTCCGGCTTTTTCCGGGTGCTGGGGCGATGGCCCCGTGCCGGGGCCGGCACATTTAAAGCTGATGCTATATCAGGTACTAACGTACTGGAATTACCACCCATCCTGATCGTGGCCTGCTTCTCACTCTTTCCCCCTCCCAAAGGAGGGGTAGGGTGGGAGCAGTCAGGGGCAGAGGGTGTCCGTCAGCCGGCAGGGGCCGGACCCTTCCCCGGGAGGGGGCGCAAAACCGTACTCCTGTGCATGATCCGCTCGCCACCCAGGACAAGAGACGTCTGCAGTCGTCCGCCGGGGATTAATTCGAGGGAGTCTAGCCATGACAGAAAGAGCCAGGACAATAAAAAACGGTGCTGCCCGCTGGCAGCGCCGCATTGCACTCGCCGCCACGCTTTTTACGCCGCTGCTGGTACAGGCGGCACCCAATTTTCCCGAGCAGGAAGAAGTCTGCAGCTTCGATTCGGGCCGCGAAGTGCAGCGCGGTGCCTCGGCGCTGAATTTCCCCACGCCGGTGGCCACCAGCATGCTGGTGAACGGCACACAGGTCTGGACCGCCGGGTCCACGGCCGTGCCCACCATCAAGCCGGGCGACACCATCACGCTGCGTGGCAGCGGTTTCGGTGCCGGTCCCGACATCGATTTCAGCAAGATCATGATAGGCAACAGCCGCATCCTTGAGACCGATCTCAAGATGTATAACCAGATGCTGGACATCATTGCCCAGGTCAATTACGAAACCATGGTCACGCACAGCACCTGGAACAAGGACGTGCTGTCGTGGACGGACACGCAGGTGCAGTTCAAGGTGCCGGTGACGGTAAGCAAGGGACCGCTGCGCCTGCAGGTGCAGAAGCGCACGGGCTATCTCAACTCGTTGCTGCGTCCGGGCCAGCCGCATAACGTCATCGATGCGCAGACCAAGCGCATTGCCAACGACCTCGGCCTGTTCAGGCACAAATGCGATGTGGTCTCCACGCTGAGCACGGACACCAAGGCCATCGTTCCCATCAATGTGAATGTCAGCAACAGCGGCTTCGCCGGACTGGTGACGCAGGGCCGCAAGATTTTCTGGTCCTACGATTACAACATCGGTCTCGCGCACAAGATGCGCAACCTGGATTGGGCCAAGATCTTCAGCTACAAGACCACCGACCCCATCACGCGCGAAGCCGCGGATCCGGCCAAGCTCTTCGGTGCCTACAAGACCGTGGCGGGTGAAGTGCCGGCGGAAGCGATTGATGATGTCTCTTTCAATCCCTATCCCATGTCCAATCCCATCCCCGGCTTCCTGCTGCTGACGCCGCAGAAAACCAGCGGCAAGACCAGGAACACGGGCTGGGTGGGCTATCGCACCGCGGAATCCAGCCATCCCTACACCGGCAGCGGGGCCTGGGCCGGTTTCAACTGCGCCTCCTGCCATGGCTATCGCATCAGCTATGAAAAGACGCCGGGCCAGCAGATCACCAAGGTGGTCCCGGGCCTGCCGAATCCGTCCTGGAGCATGAAGTGGACCGTGCTGGGTGACAAAACCGGCGCCACCACCGCCACCTTCGACGGCATCGTCGCCAAGGAACAGGGCCCGAGCTGGGCACCGGGTGAGCTGGATATCGACAAGACCACGCTGCTCTACTACATGCCGGCCGGTGCCGGTGAGCACAATGTCGTGCGCAATGTGGGCGAAGGCAGCGAGACCGACAACGACTACCAGTTCTCGCCGATTGCCATTCCCAACGTCACCAACCACATGCCCATACGCCGTTCGCTGTCGCACACCGAATCCTATGTGGGCTTTGAAGGCTCCTACATCCATTCGGAAGAGCCGGACGGTGCCATGGGCTCCATGCGTGCTGACGACCTGAAGGCACTCACCGCCTATATGACCACGCTGGATGGCGACGACAAGGACCTCATCAATGTCGGTCTCTATCGCTGGCTGAAAGCCCGCGGCAAGCTGGCCGCGCAGACGGGTAATGCCGCCATCAGCGAAGGCCAGTTCGTGCAGGCCGGCTGGC
>DASUXS010000464.1:0-3517 GCA_036377855.1 Moraxellaceae bacterium | reverse complement strand
ATGTTGAAGATGTTCTTCAAGGAAGACTGGACGCCGCCCTTCGCCGACAAGGTCATTTTCTGGCTGGCGCCCGCCGTCGCCATGGCGGCGCTGCTGCTGGTGATGGCGGTCATTCCCATCACGCCCGACTGGAGCGTGATGGCCGACATGAACGTCGGCCTGCTGTTCTTCCTGGCCATGGCCAGCCTGGCGGTCTACGCCGTGCTGTTCGCGGCCTGGTCCTCCAACAACAAGTACGCCCTGCTCGGCGGCCTGCGCGCCTCCGCGCAGACGCTGTCCTATGAAGTGTTCATGGGCATCGCCCTGATGGGCGTGGTGGTGCAGGCCGGTTCCTTCAGCCTGGCCGCCATCGTCGAGGCGCAGCGCAACCTGTGGAACGTGTTTCCGCAGATCCTGGGCTTCGCCATGTTCATGATCGCCGGCATCGCCGTGACCCACCGCCATCCCTTCGACCAGCCGGAAGCCGAGCAGGAACTCGCCGACGGCTATCACATCGAGTATTCCGGCCTGAAGTGGGGCATGTTCTTCGTGGGCGAATACGTGGGCGTGGTGGTGATTTCCGCCCTGCTCGCCACGCTCTTCTTCGGTGGCTGGCTGGCGCCCTTCGGCAACCAGCTGCCCTGGCTGAACGTGATCCCGCCCTTCATCTGGTTCGCCGCCAAGACCGGCTTCTTCATCATGCTCTTCGTGCTGGTGCGTGGCTCCCTGCTGCGTCCGCGCTATGACCAGGTGATGAGCTTCGGCTGGCTGGTGTGTCTGCCCCTGACGCTGCTGAACATGCTCGTCACCGGCGCCATCGTTCTTTACACGATGCCTTGAGGATATAGACATGACTCTCAAAGGCTTGTTCATCGGCGCCCTCACCCAGGTCCGCAGCCTGGTGATGGTGTTCTCGCACGGCTTCCGCAAACGCGACACGCTGATGTACCCGGAAGTCCCCATCTATGTGCCGCCGCGCTACCGTGGCCGCATCGTGCTGACACGCGATCCGGACGGCGAAGAGCGCTGCGTGGCCTGCAACCTCTGCGCCGTGGCCTGCCCGGTCGGCTGCATCTCGCTGCAGAAGGCGGAAAAGGAAGACGGCCGCTGGTATCCGGAATTCTTCCGCATCAACTTCTCGCGCTGCATCTTCTGCGGCATGTGCGAAGAGGCCTGCCCCACGAACGCCATCCAGCTCACGCCGGATTTTGAAATGGCCGAGTTCGTGCGCCAGGACCTCGTCTACGAGAAGGAAAACCTGCTGATTTCCGGCCCGGGCAAATACCCGGACTACAACTTCTACCGCGTTGCGGGCATGGCCATCGCTGGCAAGCCCAAGGGTGCCGCCCAGAATGAGGCTGCTCCCATCGATGTGAAGGGCTTGCTGCCGTAAGTCCCCTCTCCCACCGGGAGAGGGTTAGGGTGAGGGGCGGCCTCGAATCCACCGCTGTCCCTCATCCGCCCTTCGGGCACCCCGGATCACGTCCGGGGCAAGCTCTTCTCCCGGAGGGAGAAGGGACTGACAGAATTGTGAAAGAGTTGAAGCAGATGAAAAAAATGAAATGCATGCCGGTTCGAGAGGTGACAAGTGTCTGTGCTTGAAATCGGATTTTTCCTGGCAGCCGGTGTGGCGGTTGCCGCCACGCTGGGTGTGATACTGGGCAAGAACCCCGTGCACTCGCTGCTCAACCTCATCATCTCGCTGCTGGCCGTGGCCATGATCTTCTTCATGCTGGGCGCGCCTTTTGCCGGCATGCTGGAAATCATCGTCTACGCCGGCGCCATCATGGTGCTTTTCGTGTTCGTGGTGATGATGCTCAACCTGGGCGAGCCCACGGTGCAGCAGGAGCGCCAGTGGCTGCGTCCGCAGGTCTGGATTGGCCCCGCCATCCTCGCCCTCGTGCTGCTGGCGGAACTGGTCTGGGTGCTGAACAGCAATGCGCTGCAGCCCGCCGGCCAGACCATGATCGATGCCAAGCAGGTCGGCATCGCCCTCTTCGGACCTTATCTGCTGGCGGTGGAACTGGCTTCCATGCTGCTGCTGGCCGCCCTGGTGACTGCATGGCACCTGGGTCGCCAGGATGAAAAGAAGGAGTCGCTGCAATGAACTCCATGGCCTCTACGATAAGCATGGAATACGGCCTGCTCTTGGCAGGCGCGCTGTTCACGCTGGGCCTGATCGGCGTGATGGTGCGCCGCAACCTGCTGTGGATGCTGATGAGCCTGGAAGTGATGATGAACGCGTCGGCCCTGGCCTTCGTGGTGGCCGGTGCGCGCTGGGTGCAACCCGACGGCCAGATCATGTTCATCCTCATCCTCAGCCTGGCGGCCTCCGAGGCCAGCATAGGCCTGGCCATTTTGCTCCAGCTTTACCACCGTTTCCGCACGCTTGATGTGGATGCAGCCAGTGAGATGCGCGGATGAACTTTCTTTTTCTCACCTTCCTGTTTCCCCTGCTGGGCTATGTGCTGCTGTCGTTCGCGCGTGGCCGCATTTCGGAAAATGCCGCTGCCGTCATAGGCGTGGGCTCCATGGGCCTGTCCGCCCTGACCGCGCTCTGGGTGGGCATTGATTTCACCCTGCACCGTCCGGAAAACGGCGTGTTCACGCAAGTGCTGTGGACCTGGCTGGATGCCCCGGGCTTTGCCCCCAATTTCGCGCTGCACCTGGACGGCCTCTCGCTGACCATGCTGGGCGTCATCACCGGTGTCGGCTTCTTCATCCATCTCTTCGCCTCCTGGTATATGCGCGGCGAAGACGGCTACGAACGTTTCTTCTCCTACATGAACCTGTTCGTGGCCAGCATGCTCTTCCTGGTGCTGGGCGATAACCTGCTCTTCCTCTACTTCGGTTGGGAAGGCGTGGGCCTCTGCTCCTACCTGCTGATCGGTTTCTACTACAAGGATCCCGCCAACGGCGGCGCCGCGCGCAAGGCCTTCGTGGTCACCCGCGTCGGCGACACCTTCATGGCCATCGGCCTGTTCATCCTGTTCCGTGAATTCGGCACGCTGAGCATCCAGGACATCCTGGCCGCCGTGAAGTCCGGCCAGGCCGCGGGCACGCTCGATACCCACGCCATCCAGTGGGCCGCGCTGCTGCTGCTGGGCGGCGCCGTCGGCAAGTCCGCGCAACTGCCGCTGCAGACCTGGTTGCCCGACGCGATGGCTGGCCCCACGCCGGTGTCCGCGCTCATCCACGCGGCCACCATGGTGACCGCCGGCGTCTACCTGATCGCGCGCACGCACGACGTCTTCCTGCAGGCGCCGCAGGTGCTGGAGCTGGTCGGTGTCGTCGGCGCCATCACGCTGCTACTGGCCGGTTTCACCGCCCTGATGCAGACCGACATCAAGCGCATCCTCGCCTACTCGACCATGAGCCAGATCGGCTACATGTTCCTGGCGCTGGGCGCCGGCGCCTGGGGCGCCGCGGTGTTCCACCTGATGACGCACGCCTTCTTCAAGGCGCTGCTCTTCCTCTCCGCGGGCTCGGTGATCATCGCCACCCACCACGAGCAGGACATCTTCAAGATGGGCGGCCT
>DASUXS010000463.1:0-2200 GCA_036377855.1 Moraxellaceae bacterium | reverse complement strand
GGCGCGCGCCGCATCGTCGGTGACGAGGCACTCGATGCCGAGCGTCATGTCGGCGAGCCGCCCGGCCGCGTTGACGCGCGGTCCGAGCGCGAAGCCGAAGTCGAAGCCGCTCGCGCGCCGCGCATCGCGCCCGGCCGCCGCGAACAGCGCCGCCACGCCCGGCTGCATGCGCCCGGCGCGGATGCGGCGCAGTCCCTGCGCGACGAGGCGGCGGTTGTTGGCGTCGAGCTTGACCACGTCGGCCACGGTGCCGAGCGCGACGAGGTCGAGCAGCGCATCGAGGCGCGGCTGCGATGCGGCGTCGAATGCGCCGCGCTTGCGGAGTTCGGCACGCAGCGCGAGCAGCACGTAGAACATCACGCCCACGCCCGCCAGGTTCTTGCTGGGGAAATCGCAGCCAGGCTGGTTGGGATTGACGATGGCATCGGCCTCCGGCGTGCTGGCGCCGGGCAGGTGGTGATCGGTCACCAGCACACGTATGCCGGCCGCCTTGGCGGCCGCCACGCCTTCGATACTGGAAATGCCGTTGTCGACAGTGATGATGAGGTCGGGCTTTTTTTCCCGCTGCGCCAGCGCCACGATTTCCGGTGTCAGGCCATAGCCGTATTCGAAACGGTTGGGCACCAGATAATCCACCTGCTGGGCACCGAAGGCGCGCAGCACGCGCAGGGCCAGCACGGTGCTGGTGGCGCCATCGGCATCGAAATCGCCGACGATCAGCATGCGCCACTGTTCGCGCAGCGCCTGCTGCAACAGGTCCAGCGCCGCCTCCATGCCTTTCAGCGCCTGTGCCGGCGCCAGCCCCTTGAGCGCCTGCTCCAGTTCACCGGCCGAGCCCACGCCGCGCAGCGCATACAGCCGCGCCAGCACCGGATGCAGGCCGGGCAGCAGGACGGCGTCGTCAGGCAGGACGCGGGGGCGTATGGTTTTTTTCATGGCACAACATGATGGCAAAACGGCAACAGCAGAAAGAAAAAGCCCGTGCAGGCACGGGCTTTTTTAACACGTTTGCCGCAGGATGGCTCAGGCCATCTGCGACAGGATAGCGGTCTTCACATCATCCAGCTTGGCATCGATTGTCTTGAGCACGGCGTCGGCACACTGTTTGATGGCGGTGTCCGGATCCTTGAGGCCGTTGCCGGTCAGCGTGCACACGATCTTGGAACCTTCCGGAATCTTGCCAGCCTTCACATCGCGCATGGCACCGGCCAGCGAGGCGGCGGAGGCCGGTTCGCAGAACACGCCTTCACGCACGGCCAGCAGACGCTGGGCAGCCAGGATTTCGGCATCGCTGAGTTCGTCGAACCAGCCGCCGGATTCCTTCTGCAGGGCCCAGGCCTTGTCCCAGGACTGCGGATTGCCGATACGGATGGCGGTGGCCACGGTTTCCGGATTGGCCACGGGGCCGCCCCGCATGAAGGGCGCGGAGCCGGCGGCCTGGTAGCCCACCATCTTCGGGCGGTTATTCACGATGCCGCGCTCGTGGTATTCGGTATAGCCCATCCAGTGCGCGGTGATGTTGCCGGCGTTGCCCACGGGCAGGCAGTGGAAATCCGGCGCAAAGCCCAGCTCTTCCACGATTTCGAAAGCGGCGGTCTTCTGGCCCTGCAGGCGGTAGGGGTTGATGGAGTTCACGATGGTGACGGGCGCATGTTCAGCGACCTGCTTCACCAGTTCCATGCCTTCGTCGAAATTGCCGCGGATCTGCAGGGTGATGGCACCGTACATCATGGCCTGGGCCAGCTTGCCCATGGCGATCTTGCCTTCCGGAATCAGCACGAAAGCCGTGATGCCGGCACGCGCCGCGTAAGCAGCAGCGGCAGCGGAGGTATTGCCGGTGGAGGCACAGATGATGGCCTTGCTGCCTTCTTCCACGGCCTTGGTCACGGCCATGGTCATGCCACGGTCCTTGAAGGAACCGGTGGGGTTCAGGCCTTCGTACTTCACGTAGATTTCGACGTTCTTGCCCAGGAGCTTGGGAATGTTCTGCAGCTTGATCAGCGGCGTGTTGCCTTCACCCAGGGAAATCAGGCGGGTGTCGTCGGACACCGGCAGGTGGTCGCGGTACTTGTTGATCAGGCCGGTGTAGCGGTTGCCGAAGCTCATGATGTGTCTCGTCAAAAAAGTGTGTTCAGAAAAATCAGGCGTCGAGGTTTTCCAGGCGGATGCGCACGACCTTGCCGATGATGTCGTCCAGGGC
>DASUXS010000462.1:0-2888 GCA_036377855.1 Moraxellaceae bacterium | reverse complement strand
AGCGGCGGAAATCATGGCGGCCGATCTCGGCACAGACCTGCAGCAGGCCTACCGGCGGCTGGGCTTCGTCGAAATAGATTTCGGAGTAGCACTCATCCGATGCGATGACGAAATCGAAACGGTCCGCCAGTGCGATCAGTTTTTTCAAGACATCGCGGTTGCTGACGGCGCCGGTGGGATTGCCCGGCGAGCAGAGGAAGAGCAGCTGCGTGCGCTGCCAGACTTCATCCGGCACGGCATCGTAGTCGGGAATGAAGCCCTTGGCGGCATCGCAGGGCAGGTAGTAAGGCTCGGCCCCGGCCAGGAAGGCCGCGCCTTCATAGATCTGGTAGAAGGGATCGGGCATCACCACCAGCGGCTTCTGCGCACGGTCCACCACCGCCTGGGTGAAAGAGAACAGCGCTTCGCGCGTACCGTTCACCGGCAGCACTTCACGTTCGGCATCCACGCCCTGCAGGGCAAAGCGGCGCTGCAGCCAGCCGGCAATGGCCTGGCGCAGTTCGGGAATGCCTTTGGTGGTGGGGTAGACCGCCAGTCCCTTCAAATTCGAGGTCAGCACTTCCTGCACGAAGGCCGGCGAGGCGTGCTTGGGCTCACCGATGGACAGGGCAATCGGCTTGAGGCCGGCCGGCGGTGTCGTGCCTTTGAAAAGCTGGGCCAGCTTTTCAAAGGGATAGGCGTGCAGTTGTTTCAGTTCGGGGTTCATGCATTTTTCCAGGGCCGGCTCAGGCGGCCTGGTCCAGCTGTTCGCGCAGCAGGTCCGCCAGCTTTTCGCAGAAAGCCGGATCGGAAATGGGTTGCTGGCGCTTGTCCGTGATAAAGAAAACGTCTTCCGCGCGTTCGCCCAGGGTGGCGATACGGGCATTCTGCAGTTCCACGCCGCTTTCCATGAACAGGCGGCCGATACGGGCCAGCAGGCCGGGACGGTCCAGCGTGATGATCTCGACGATGGTGCGCTGGTTGGTCAGGTCATTGCTGATGGTGACCTGCGTCTTCACATCGAAATGCTTGAGCTGGCGCGGCATGCGGCGTTTGACGATTTCCGGGAAGGTGTCCGGTTGCGACAGCGTACGCACCAGGCTGTCGCGGATATATTCCAGGCGGGCCGTGTCCTGTATCGACTCGCCGTTTTCGTCCAGCACGAAATAAGTGTCCAGCGAGAAACGGCTCTGCGCCGTGATGATGCGCGCATCCACCACGGTGAGATGCAGCTGGTCCAGCGCCGCCACGGAGGCGGCGAAGAGATTGGGCATGTCCTGCGTATAGACGAAGATCTGCGTGGCGCCGCCGAACTGCTCGGTATGCGTCTGCTTGGTCAGCACCAGCGGGCCGCTGCTTTCCGGGTGCTGCAGGATGGCCTTGGTATGCCAGGCGATGTCGGCCGCGCTTTCACGCAGGAAATAATCGTCGCCCAGGCGGTCCCAGATGCGGTTGGCATCGCCTTCCGGCACGTCATCGTCCTCCAGGATTTCCATGGCGGCGGCGCGGGTCTCGGCAATCCATTCCTGTTTGTCGATGGGATTGCCCAGGCCGCGACGTATGGCGCGCTTGGTCTGGGTATACAGCTGGCGCAGCAGCGAAGCACGCCAGGAGTTCCACAGATTGGGATTGGTGGCGCAGATGTCGGCAACCGTCAACGCATAGAGATAGTCCAGGTGGGCGATGTCGCCGACACGCTGGGCAAACTCGTTGATCACGTCCGGGTCCGAGACGTCCTTTTTCTGCGCCGTCATGGACATCACCAGATGGTTCTGCGTGAGCCAGGCCACCAGGTTGGCGTCCCATTTGCCCAGGCCGTGATGCAGGCAGAATTCGCGGGCATCGACTGCACCCAGTTCGGAGTGGTCGCCGCCACGGCCCTTGGCGATGTCATGGAAGAGGCCGGCGAGATAGAGCAGCTCGATCTTGGGCAGGCGCTGCGCCACCTTGGAAACCACGGGGAATTTCTCTTCCACTTCGGGATAACGGAAGCGGCGCATGTTCTTCATCACCAGCAGGGTATGCGCATCCACGGTGTAGATATGGAAGAGGTCATACTGCATCTGGCCGATGATATTGCCGAAGGCGGGGATGTAGCGGCCCAGGATGCCGTAGCGCTTCATGCGGCGCAGCGAGGAGAAGAGCGCGTGCTGGCAGCGCAGCAGCTCCATGAACAGGGAGGTGTTGCGGATGTCGGCGCGGAACTTGTCGTCTATCAGCTCCGAGCTTTCCATCATCAGGCGTATGGTGCTGGCACGCACGCCGACGATGCCGGCATCGTTGCCCAGCAGCACAAAGGCCTCCAGCAGCGCCGAGGGGCTGCGTTTGAAGACGTCGTTGTGCACCACTTCCAGGTAATCGTCACGCAGCTGGAAACGGGAATTCAGCGGCGTGATGACGGCGGTTTCCTCGCCGCGCAGGATGGTCTCGTCGAAGTACTGCAGCAGCATCTCGTTGAGCATGGAGATGTTCATGGCCGCGCGGTAATAGGACTTCATCAGCTGTTCGACGGCGCGGTTGGCCTTGCTGTCGGTATAGCCGAAGAGCAGGGCGACCTGGCGCTGGTAGTCGAAGAGCAGGCGGTTTTCGCTGCGGCCGGCGATCATGTGCAGGGCGAAACGTATGCGCCAGAGCAGGGCCAGGCCTTCGGACAGCTGGCGGTATTCGGCCTCGGTGATGAAGCCGTGGCCGACCAGGTCTTCCAGGGTGGCGGCGCCGAAATGGCGTTTGGCCACCCAGCCTACGGTTTGAATGTCGCGCAGGCCGCCGGGGGCATTCTTGATGTCCGGCTCAAGGTTGTATTCGGTGTTGTTGTGCTTGGCGTGGCGCTCGATCTGCTCGTCCCACTTGGCCTTGAAGAATTCCTTGCCGGGCCAGAGGTGTTCGGGGCCGGTGATGGCCTGCATTTC
>DASUXS010000461.1:0-19006 GCA_036377855.1 Moraxellaceae bacterium | reverse complement strand
ACCGACGCCGGGCGTGGTCACTTTCCACCGCTATGCCCCCACGGGTCAGTGTGGCGACATGGCGGGCCATCTGGTCGCTGCGCAGAACTATCCCTTCGCCGGCGGCCGCTATGCCGATGCGCCCATGCCCGGTGGCAACCTGCTGCCGCTGGCGACGCCGGTGGCACTGCCGCCGCTGCCGGGCCAGGCCACGATTCCGCCCATCAACACCGCCGCCACCCCGGTCTGCCCGACCACGGTGTTCCATGCCGGCGAACCGGTGTTCGTGACGCTGGCGGATGCCAACCGCAATATCGATCCTTCGGCCATCGACGTGATCCAGCTCACCGTCACCACCAGCACCGGCGATACCGAAGTGCTGGAGCTGCGTGAGACCGGTCCCAACACCGGCGTGTTCTCCGCCGTCATCCAGAGCGTGAGCCCGACACAGCCCGTGACGTCCTATAACGGCATGCTGTCGGTGGATGTGAACACGACGCTGACGGCGCATTACCAGGATGCGCTGTATCCCGCCGACACCTCCGACACGTCGGCGCTGGTGGATCCCTTCGGTTTTGTTTTTGATGCCGTCACCGGCACGCCCATAGACGGCGCCGTGGTGCGCATCGTCAACGCCGCCAGCGGCAGTGATGCCATGGTCTACCGCGATGACGGCGTGACGCCGCATCCCGCCACCATGATCACGGGCACTTCGGTACCGGGCAGCCCCGCCGTGCCCGCCGGTGCTTTCCGTTTCCCGCTGGTGGCGCCGGGCAATTACCGTTTCGAAGTCACCGTGCCCAGCGGCTACACGGTGCCGTCCGTGATCCTGCCGGCCTGTGCCGCACCGCCCTGCGCCAATCCTTTCGGCCGCATGATCGTCGCCGGTTCGCATCTGCAGACTTTCGTGGTGGTGCCGGGCCCGGCGCTGAACATCGACATCCCGGCGGACCCCACCAGCGCCGACCTCATCATCCAGAAGACGGTGTCGCAGACGCAGGCGTCCGCCGGTGATTTCCTGCAGTACCGCCTCAGCGTGCAGAACCGCAGCGTCGACGCCACCAACAGCACGCTGGTGACCGACGTGCTGCCCACCGGCATGCGCTACCAGGCCGGTTCGCTGCGCGTGAACGGCGTCAAGCTGGCGGACCCCGCCATCTCCGCCAATGGCCGTACGCTGACCTTCGACATCGGGGCCATCGCCGGCGGCGCCACCGCGTCGGTGAGTTATGTGGTGGTGCTCAGCGCCGGCGTCATCCCCGGCCAGGATGCCGTGAACACGGCCACGGCCGTGGGCCGGGCCAACTCCGGCACGCTCACCTCCAACAGCGGCCAGGCTGCCGTGCGTATCAGGGAGCCGCTGTTCAGCAGCCGCTTCACCTTGATCGGCCGCGTTTTCGAAAGCGACTGCAACAGCGCCTGGGGCACGCTGAAAGGCCTGGCCAATGCGCGCGTGATGCTGGATGACGGCAGCTATGTCGTCACCGATGCCGATGGCCAGTACCACATCGAAGGCCTGCGTCCCGGCACGCATGTGGTGCAGCTGGACACCAGCTCCCTGCCCAAGGGCTATGAGCCGGTGTCCTGCATACAGAACACCCGTTTCGGCGGCAGCGCCTATTCGCAGTTCGTGGATGTGAAGGGCGGCGGCCTGTGGCGCGCCGACTTCTTCGTGAAGCCCGCACCCAAGGCCGAGGAAAAGCAGCCGGAAGCGGTGGTGATCCCCGATGGCGAAGCCGGCATACGCCTGCAGACCCTGGACCATGTGCAGGTCAGCGACCTCACCCAGGCCGTGGCCGCGCGCAGCTACACCTTCAAGGGCCGTTTCGATCCCAATCAGGACGTACTGCGTCCGGAATCGGTGAAGGACCTGGAGCGCCTGCTGGCCCAGCTCAAGAAAGGCCAGGTGCAGAAACTGGAAATCATCGGCCACACCGACAGCGTGGGCCTCAAGGGCGAACCGGAAAAGAAATTCGGTGACAACTATGGCCTGTCGCGTGCCCGCGCCAAGGCCATTGCCGATTATCTCGGTCCGCGCCTGGGCCTCGCGCCGGAACAGATCACGACTGAAGGCCGCGGTCCCGATGTACCCGTGGCCACGAATGACACGCTGGATGGCCGCGCGCAGAACCGTCGCGTCGAAGTCATCGTGCATGGCGGCATGGGCCCGACCTCCACCAAGGTGGGCGAACGGTCGCGCCGCGAACACCGCATCATCGTCGACACCGGCCGCGTTGCCGCCTTCAACCTGCGCGTCACCGTGATGCTGCCGCCGGACCTGTCCTATGTGCCGGGCTCCGCCAGCATCGACGGCCAGGCCCTGGCCGATCCGGAAATTTTCGGCAGCATGATGGTGTGGCGCATTCCCGCGGCCGCCCCCAAGGAAGCCGGCCTGGACGAACAGCCCGTGACAGCGGCGGATGCCGCCGCCTGGCAGCGCCTCATCACTTTCAACACCGATGTGGTGCGCAAGCTGGTCACCAGCAAGCCGGCCAATGATCGCGAATTCACCTTCAAGGGCCATTTCGAACCCAACCACGCCGAACTCATGCCGGGTTCCGAGGCCGAGCTGCGTGCACTGGAAAAGAAGCTGGCCGCCAGCGGTGAAATCGATCGCCTGGAAATCATCGGCCACACCGACAGCGTGGCCCTCAAGGGCGAGGCCAAGAAAGAGTTCGGCGACAACTACGGCCTGGGCCTGGCCCGTGCCCGCACCATCGCGGATTACCTGTCCGGTGCGCTGGGCCTGTCGGCCGACCGCATCAGCGCCACGGGCAAGGGCCCGGACGAGCCGGTGGCCACGAACGCCACCCTGGCCGGCCGCGCCCAGAACCGTCGCGTCGAAGTGCGCGTGCACAGCCGCGAGGCCGCCGTGTCCAATCTGCAGACGCTGTGCAGCGATGGCACGGTGACGCTGAAGGCCGCCGCCAGTGTCGATACCGAAGCCGAAAGCAATATCCGCCTGCCCGTGGTGGAAAACCGCTGGGCCTGCGCGGCGGCGGCCAAGCCGGCAACGCCAGCTGCTGCGCTTCCCGCTGCTGCTCCTGCTGCCCAGGCAACGACGGCAGCCGTGACGGCTCCCGCCGCCGTGTCGCCGGCTCCGGCAGCCAATGCCAGCAGCAATGACAGCGGCCGCCAGCAGGTCGTGCTGAAGCCGGCGGCTCCCAAGCCGGTGGAGGAAGCGGTTGCCGGTGCCGCCGATGACAGCGAGCCTGGCGATGACAGCGTCAGCTCCGCCGGTGGCGGCATAGACTGGCTGCAGCAGGCCCGCGGCGACATCGGCTTCCTCTTCCCGGATGAAAAGCACAATCCGCGTTCGCCGTCGCTGCGCATCGTGGTCGCCCACCAGCTCAACCAGAGCGTCACCCTGCTGGTGAATGGCGACACCGTGTCCGGCCTGAATTTCGACGGCAGCCGCAAGGCACCGGAACGCAATGCCATGATTTCCGCCTGGCGCGGCGTGCCGCTGGTGGATGGCGCCAACCGCATCATCGCGCGCGTGCGTGACGACGCCTCCGGCAAGGTGGTGGCGGAGCTCGTGCGCATCGTGCACTACGCCAATACGCCGGTGCGTGCCGAGCTGGTGCCGGAAAAATCCAAGCTGGTGGCCGATGGCATCACGCGTCCCGTGGTGGCCGTGCGCCTGCTGGACCGCGATGGCCGTCCCATACGTAACGGTGTGTCCGGTCCCATTTCGCTGAATGCGCCCTATATGACCGCGCAGCAGCTGGATGAAACCCAGCAGCGCCAGCTCGCCGGCCTGGAGCGCTACGAGCCGCAGTACACGGTGAAGGGTGATGACGGCATCGCGCTGATCGAACTCGCGCCCACCACCGAATCCGGCATGGCCAAGGTCGGCTTCAAGTTCCAGACCAGCCAGGACAGCAAGCGCGAGCAGGAGCTGCAGGCCTGGCTGGAACCGACCGCGCGCGAATGGGTGATGGTGGGCTTTGCCGAAGGCACGGCCGGCTACAACACGCTCAAGGACAACACCCAGGCCCTGCAGGCGCAGGGCGTGGATGACGGCACCTATACCGACGGCAAGGTCAGCTTCTATGCCAAGGGCCGCGTGCTGGGCAAATGGCTGCTCACCATGGCCTATGACAGCAGCAAGACGCGCGACCGCGAAAGCCTGCTGTCCACCATAGACCCCGACAAGTACTACACCCTGTACGGTGACGGCGCGCAGCAGCGCTACGACGCCGCCAGCCAGGCCAAGCTCTACCTCAAGCTCGAACGCGGCCAGTTCTATGCCCTGTTCGGCGATTATGAAACCGGCCTCAGCCAGACCCAGCTCACGCGTTACAGCCGTACCTTCAACGGCTTCAAGAGCGAGAACGCCGCCGGCCCGGTGGTGTTCAGCGTGTATGCCGCGGACACCGAGCAGAACTATGCCCGTGATGAAATCCAGGGCAACGGCACTTCCGGCCTCTACCGCCTGAAGCAGCGCAGCATCGTGCTCAACAGCGAAATCATCCGCATTGAAACGCGCGACCGCGTCGCCAGCGAAAAAATCCTGTCCAGCAAGACGCTGGCGCGCCATCTCGACTACGACATCGACTATGACGCCGGCACGCTGTTCTTCAAGCAGCCCGTCAATGCCCGCGACACCAGCTTCAACCCGACCTGGATCGTGGCCGAGTACGAAACCAATGGCGCGGCCGACACCGCGCTCAATGCCGGTGGCCGTGTCGGCCTCAACCTGGCCGGTGGCAGGCTGGCCATGGGCGTCACCGCGCTGCGCGACGAAGGCACGCAGAGCCAGAGCGACCTGGGTGGTGCCGATTTCAAATACCGCATGGGCGTGGACACCGAGCTGCGCATGGAAGTGGCCAGCAGCAGCGGCCAGACCCAGGCCAATCCGGATATCAGCGGCGGTGCCTGGCTGGCGGAACTGGAGCACCACAGCGGCCGTTTCGATGCACTGCTCTACAGCCGCCGCCAGGATGCGGATTTCGGCGTGAGCCAGCAGAACCTGTCGGAAAGCGGGCAGCAGAAGACCGGCGTGGAAGGCCAGTACCGCCTGGATCGCAACTGGTCCCTGCAGGGCCAGGTCTTCCAGCAGGAAAACGAAAAGACCGATGCCACCCGTGATGCCGCCGCCGCCAAGCTGCGGTATGAAACCGATAACGGTGGCGTCAGCGTGGGTGCGCAGGTCATCAACGACAGCACCGATTCCGGCCTGCTGGCGGGCCAGAATTTCCGTTCCGAGCAGGCCGTGGTCGGTGCCAACCGCTGGTTCATGAAGCGCAAGCTGGAACTCACCGCCCAGGCGGAAGTCGGCCAGGCGGAAAGCGCCGACTATCCCAACCGCTACACCCTGGGGGCCGGCTACCAGCTCACCGACAGCGTGCGTCTCCTGGCCGGCCAGGAATTCACCGATGGCGATGTCCGTACCAGCACCTCGCGCGTGGGGGCGCAGGTCGTGCCGTGGAAGGGCGCACGCGTCGACTCCACGCTGAACCAGAGCCAGATGGGCGAATACGGGCCGCGCACCTTTGCCCAGATGGGCCTGACCCAGGCCATCCTCGTCAGCGACCGCTGGGGCCTGGATTTCAGTGTCGACACCAGCCGCAGCCTGAGCGGCACGCCGCAGCCCAAGCCGGTGGTGAACACGGACAGCAGCACCAACCTGCTGGGCACGGCCACCGTCACGGCAGTGACCGAGGACTACCTCGCACTCAGCAGCGGCGCCACCTACCGTGCCGACACCTGGAGCTGGAACGGCCGCGTGGAAACGCGCAGCGGCGACACCACCGACCGTTACGGCTTCACCAGCAATTTCCTGCGCCAGGCGCAGCAGGGCGTGGCCTTCGCGACTTCGGCCCAGGCCTTCCACACCGCTGAAAACACCGGCGCCAGCGGCAACCTGGCCTCGCTGGACCTGTCCTGGGCCTGGCGCCCGCTGGGCACCCAGCTGTCCCTGCTGGACCGCCTGGAATTCAAATACGAAGATGTGAACAACGGCAGCGAACTCTACGGCTTCACCAGCCTGACCGCCTCTGAAGCGCGCAGCCGCCGCATCATCAACAACCTGGCCCTGAACCATGTCTCGCGCGAGTGGACCGGCCAGGACATGACCGGCAACCTCTTCCAGCGCTACGAACGCACGCAGTGGTCGCTCTACTACGGCGCCAAGTATTCGCTGGACACTTTCGACGGCCTGGACTATTCCGGCTACACCGACCTGCTGGGGCTGGAAGTGCGTCACGACATCAAGACATGGCTGGACATCGGCCTGCAGGCCAGCACGCTCAACAGCTGGAGCACCGGCACGCGCAATTATTCCTTCGGTCCCCAGGTGGGCATGTCGCCGGTGAAGAACGGCTGGGTGACGCTGGGCTGGAACATCCAGGGCTTCACCGACCGTGATTTCGACGCCGCGCGCTATTCCGCGCAGGGGCCCTACCTGCAGCTGCGCTTCAAGTTCGACCAGAACAGCTTCGGCAAGCGCAGCACGGCCCTGGCGGGCGGCGATGCCGCTGCCACCACGACACAGGTTGCACCATGATGCGTGATGTCATGACGGGAAAAATGCTGCGATACGGACAGGCTGTACTGGCGCTGCTGCTCGCCCTGCTGCTGGTGCTGCCCGGCACCGCCGAGGCCGGCCGCGCCATGACCAAGCGCTTCAGCCTCAACCAGTCGGGCGATATTGCACTGATCGGCAACGTGTCCCTGACCTGCCCGTCATCGAGCGCCTGTACGGCCACGCTGGCCGGCGGCAGTGGCAGCAGCGACCGTAACGACAGCTACAACATGATTTACCTGGATGCGGACAGCGACAGCTCCACCTTCAGTTCCAGTGCCGCCGTACTCTCCATTCCGGCAGGCTCCACCGTGCAGTATGCCGGCCTCTACTGGAGCGGTTTCTCCAACGATGCGGCGCGCAGCCAGGTCCTGCTCAAGACCCCGGTTTCCTTCGGTTATTCCACAGTGACGGCCGGCATCCTGGATACCGAAACCTTCGGTGACAACAACAGGCCCGGCTACCAGGGCGTGGCGGATATCACCAGCCAGGTGCGGGCCGGCGGCAGCGGCACATACTGGGTGGGCAATGTGCAGGGCACGGCTGCTTCTGCCAACTATGCGGGCTGGTCTCTGGTGGTTGTCTATACCAATCCCTCGCTGCCCTTGCGCAACCTCACGGTTTTCGATGGCTATGTCGAAGTCACCAATACCACGGTGAACTTGCCTGTCAGTGGTTTCCTGACGCCCCTGAGCGGGCCGGTGACCACCAAGCTGGGCGTGATTTCCTATGAAGGCGACCGTCCTGCCACCGGCGACACCTTCAGTCTCAACGGCACCCAGCTCACCGATTCCTTGAATCCGGTGAACAATTTCTTCAATTCCACCTTCTCCAATCTGGGGGTGGCGGTCAGCAGCAGCACGCCGAACTATTACAACAACATGCAAATGGACATTGACCTCGTCAATGTCCCCACCACCGTTATCGGCAATGGCGCCACCAGCGCTAACATTTCTGTGTTCTCCCCGACTAGCGGGGAAAATTTCCTGCTCGCGGTGACGACCTTCGTCACCGATCTCTACGTGCCCATCATCACACCCAATATCGTGAAGACGGCCACGGATGTGAACGGCGGGGAACTGGTGGCCGGCGACACCCTGCGCTGGACCGTGACCATGTCCAACACCGGCCTGGACACAGCCACCTTCCTGACAGTGACGGACCCGCTGCCGGCGGAAGTCACCTATGTGCCGGGTACGCTGAAGGTGGTGACAGGGCCGGCGGGTGTCGGCAACAAGACCGATGCCACCGGTGATGACACGGCGGAATACATAAGCGGCAGCAAGTCCGCGGTTTTCCGCCTGGGCACGGGCGCCACCGCCACCTCCGGCGGCAACCTGGCCTACGGCCAGAGCACCTCTTTCACTTTCGACACCACGGTGAACAGCGGCCTGCCGGCAGGCACACCCATCGTCAACGCCGTGAATGTTTCCTATCGCGGGCAGACCATAGGCGAGACCTATGCCGGTGCCGGTGCGGCCGCCAGTGCCGTGCTGATGGGGCCGCCTGCCATCGCCAAATCCTTCGCGCCCACCACGATAGACGTGAACGGCGTGTCCACGCTGTCCATCGTGGTCAGCAATCCCGCCAGCAATCCGGCCACGCTGACCGGTGTCAGCTTCACTGACACCTATCCTTCCGGCCTGGTGAACGCGGCATCGCCGAATGCCAGCATCAGCTGCACCGCCGGCTCCTCGGCCGGCACGCTGACCGGCGGTGGTGCCGGTGCCGACAGTGTCGGCATGAGCAATGCCAGCGTTGCCGCCAACGGCAGCTGTACCGTCACCATCAATGTGACCTCGGCGACTGCGGGCAGCTACAGCAACACCACGTCCGCCGTGACCTCCAGCAATGGGGGCAGCGGACCGGCCGCCACCGCCGCCGTGCTGGCCGTGGGCAAGCCCACCATTGCCAAAGCCTTCGCGCCGACGTCCATCCTCAGCGGCGGCACCTCCACCATCACCTTCACGCTGAGCAATCCCACCGCCGCCGCACGCAGCGGCGTGGCCTTCAGCGACACGCTGACCAATATGCAGGTGGCGAGCACGCCGGCGCTGAGCAACGGCTGCGGTGGCACCGTCACGGCGGCGGCCGGCAGTGGCAGCATCAGTCTCAGCGGCGGTAACCTCAACGCCAGCGGCAGCTGCACGATTTCCGTCAATGTCACCAGCAGCACCGGCGGTGTGCATGCCAACACCGCCACCGGTGTCACCAGCGCGCAGACCGGCGCGGCCGGCAATCCCAGCAACACGGCTTATCTCACCGTGGTGGCGCCGCCGGTGATCAGCAAGTCGTTCAGCCCGACGTCGGTGCAGACCAATGTGCCGTCGCAGATGACGATCACGGTGAGCAATCCCAACACCACGACCACCATCACCGGCGCGGTCTTCACCGATACCTATCCCACCGGCATGCGCAACGACACGCCGGCCAACAGCACGCTGAACTGCACATCGGGTTCCACCGCCACTCTCACCGGCGGTGCGGCCAACGGCACTACGGTGGGTATTTCGGGCGGCTCGCTGGCGCCCGGCGGCAGCTGCACCGTCACCATCAACGTGGAAAGCAATGCCACCACGGGCGACCTGGTCAACAGCACCGGCACGGTGACCAGCACCAATGCCGGTACCGGCGCGGCCGCCAGCGCCACGCTCAACATCACCAACCTGACGGCGCCCACGGTCAGCAAGAGTTTTGCGGCCGGCAGCATCGCGGCCGGTGCCACCACCACGCTGACGATTTCCTTCAGCAACTCGAATACCGCGAATCCCGCCGGCATCGTCACCGGCCTGGGCTTCAGCGACACCTTCCCCTACGGCATGGTGATTGCGGCCACGCCCAATATGACCAACAGCTGTGGCGGCACCGTCACGGCCGTGGCCGGCAGCAATGTGCTCAGCCTGAGCGGCGGCAGCATTCCGCGCCGTGCGAACAACACCAACGGCACCTGCGCGGTGACAGTGAGCGTCACCAGCTCGGTGGCCGGCGCCTACACCAACACCACCGGCACCGTGACCTCGGCGAATGCCGGCACCTTCGGTCCGGCCACCGCGTCGCTGAATGTGCTGCAGCCGCCCACCGTGGAAAAATATTTCACGCCCTCGGCGATCGCGCTCACCGGCAGCTCCACCATGACCATCAAGGTGACGGCGCCGCTCAGCAATCCGGTGAACCTGACCGGCGTGGCCTTCACTGACACCTATACGGCACAAACGGTCGACTTCATGCGCAATGCCGGCGCCGGCAGCAGCTCCTGCACCACCGGCAGCAGCATGACGCTCACCGGCGGTGCCAATAACGGCAGCACCATAGGCATGTCCGGCGGCACGCTGGCGCCGGGCGGCACCTGCACCATCACGGTGTCGGTGGACCGCAAGGACAACACCATCGTGGCCGGCACCTACACCAACTCCACCGGTGCGGTGACCACCACCAATGGCGGCACCGGCACCGCCGCCACCGGCACGCTGTCCTTTGCCCAGCCTTCCATCAGCAAATCCTTCGGCACCAGCCCCATCGTTGCCGGCGCCACCTCGCGCCTGAGCATCGTGCTCACCAATCCGGTGAACACGGCGATGACGGCGGCCAGCTTCACCGACACCTATCCCGCCACCAGCGGCATGGTGAACACGTCTTCGCCGGGCGTGACGACAACGGGTTGCGGTTCGCCCACGGTGACCGCGGTGGCGGGGGCGGGCTCCATCAGCGTCAGCGGCGCCACCATTCCGGCCAACGGCACCTGTACCGTCGCCGTCAATGTCACGGCGGATTCCTCCTCGCTGAACACCATTGCCGCCGGTGCGCTCACCGCCACCCTCAGCGGCAGTTCCGTCAGCAACGGCACCGCCACCTCGGCCACCCTGCAGGTCTATCCCAAGCCGCAGATCAGCAAGTCCTTCGCGCCGGACACCGTGCTGCCCAACAGCAATTCCACGCTCACGGTGACGCTGACCAATACCTATAGCGTGGCGGCCTCCACGGTCGCCTTCACCGACAACTATCCCTCGGGCCTGGTCAATGCCAATCCCTCCGGCGTGGCGAATACCTGCGGCGGCACGGCCACGGCCGCCAATGGCGGGACGTCGCTCGCCCTGAGCGGTGCCACCATCCCGGCCAACAGCAGCTGTACCGTGACGGTGAGCGTGCGCAGTGCGACTGCCGGCATTTACACCAACACCATCAGCAACCTCAGCAGCGGCAATCTCGGTAACGGTGATGCCACCACTGCCGTACTGACGGTGATGGCTGCGCCCACGCTGGCCAAGTCCTTCAGCCCGAGCAGCGTGCTGGCGAATGAAGTCAGCGTGCTGACCATCACGCTGACCAATCCCAACACCGGCACAGCTGTCACCGGTGCCGCGCTGACCGACAATTATCCCAGCGGCCTGGTCAACGACAGCACGCCGAATGCCACCACCTCCTGCCCGGGCGGTAGCGTGACGGCCACGGCCGGCGGCAACAGCGTGGCGCTGGCCGACGCCAGCATTCCCGCGGGTGGCAGTTGCACCGTCACCATACGCGTGAAGAGCGCGAGCGCAGGCTCTTATGTCAACAGCACCGGCACCGTGACCACGACCAATGCCGGCAGCGGTACCGCCGCCAGCGCCACGCTGACCGTGACGCTGCCGCAGCCGTCGCTGACGCTGATGAAGCTGGTGTCCGTGCTCTCCGATCCGGTCAACGGCGGCACCTTCCCCAAATCCATCCCGGGGGCGATTTCCACCTACACCATACGCCTGACCAACAGCGGTCCCGGCACCGTGGACAACAACACCGTGGTCGTGACGGACCCGTTACCTGCCGAAGTGGATCTGTATGTGGGTGACATCGGCACCGCCGGTTCCGGTCCCTTCGTGTACACCAACGGCTCGCCCAGCAGCGGCCTGACCTGCAATTACGCATCACTGGCCAGCACCACCGACTGCGTGGATTTCTCCACCAACGGCACCAACTGGACACCCACCATCACGCCGGACGGCGCCGGCTTCGCGCCCGCCATCCGCTACATCCGCTTCAAACCCGCGGGCGCCATGAACGGCGCCTCCGGCGGCAACCCCTATGCCGAGTTCCAGTTCCGCGTCCGTGTCAGATGACACGCTGATGCACTTCCAGGCCCGGCAGATGCCGGGCCTTTTTTTGCCTGCGATTCAGCCTGAGCCGGCGTTGGACGCCAGCGGCGTGGTCATCGTAGATTCGGCCTCACACAAACTTTGCATCCAGGGGGGGCGGGACATGGCCTTGGCAAAGAAGAAAGCCGATACGCTGCTGGCAACGCTGAAAGCGCGTTTTGAAAAGAATATGGGCCGGCACAAAGGCCTGGCCTGGGACAGCGTGCTTGCACGCCTTGAGGCCCATCCCGGCAGGCTGGAATCCCTGCAGGCCATGGAAGACTCCGGTGGCGAACCGGATGTCATTGGCCAGGACAAGAAGACAGGCGAGATCACCTTCTGCGACTGCTCCGCCGAAAGCCCCGCGGGACGTCGCAGCGTCTGCTACGACCGCGAGGCACTGGAATCCCGCAAGGAAAACCGGCCCGCCAATAACGCCGCCGACCTGGCCGCTGCAATGGGCATCAGTCTGCTGAATGAGGCGGAGTACCGCGAACTGCAAACGCTGGGGAGCTTCGACCTCAAGACATCAAGCTGGATAGAAACGCCGGCGGCCATCCGCAAGCTGGGCGGCGCGCTGTTCTGTGACCGTCGCTACGACACGGTCTTCCTGTATCACAATGGCGCGCAGTCTTATTACGCAGCTCGTGGTTTTCGCGGCAAGCTGAGGGTTTAGCGGGATCAAGGGAGTGGCAGGGGAGGAGCCGCCTGACCAGATGGTGCCGAGAGTCGGAATCGAACCGACACGCCCGCAAGGGCAACGGATTTTGAGTCCGCCGCGTCTACCAGTTCCGCCATCCCGGCACAGGGAAGTCACCCGTTGGGCAGAGGCGCCCGGGTCTGGGAGCCGGCGATTATACGGCCCGTCCTGATTCCTGCAACGGGAACCGGGTGGCTGGTATACTCCGCGCCTTTCCGACCCTTGCCAGCCCCATCCCGCCTGCCTCCCCGATGAAACTCAGCGACTTCCATTTCGAGCTTCCGGACGAACTCATCGCCCGCCATCCCGAGCCTGTGCGCTCGGCATCGCGCCTTCTCTGCGTGGACGGTGGCAGCGGCCAGCGTATGCATCGCCGTTTCACCGACCTGCCGTCGCTGCTGCAGCCGGGCGACCTGCTGGTGATGAACGATACCCGGGTGCTGCCGGCGCGCCTTTTCGGCCAGAAAAGCACGGGCGGGCGTTTCGAGATCCTGGTCGAGCGCGTGACCGGCAGCCATGAGGTGCTGGCGCATCTGCGCGCCAGTCGTTCGCCCAAGCCGGGTGGCGTGCTGGAGTTCGCGCAGGGCGTGCAGGCGGAGATGGTGGAGCGGGCCGGCGATCTTTTCCGCCTGCGTTTTTCCGAGCCGGTACTGCCGGTGCTCTATGCGCAGGGCGAGATGCCCTTGCCGCCGTATATGACGCGCCGTCCCGAAGACAGCGACAGCGAACGCTACCAGACGGTGTATGCGCATCCGGACAAGGCGGCTTCCGTGGCGGCGCCAACCGCCGGCCTGCATTTCGACGACAGCATTTTCACGGCCCTGGAAGCGCGCGGTGTGCAGCGTGCCTTTGTCACCCTGCATGTGGGCGCGGGCACCTTCCTGCCGGTGCGTGTGGACGACGTGACCACGCACCGCATGCATCCGGAGTGGCTGTCGGTGTCGCCGGAAACGGTGGCTGCCATACGCGAGACCAAGGCCCGCGGTGGCCGTGTGGTGGCGGTGGGCACGACCTCCGTGCGTTCGCTGGAGTCGGCGGCGCGCACGACGGACCCGGGGGAATGGCTGCGACCTTACGAGGGCGAGACCGATATCTTCATCTACCCGGGCTATGACTGGCGCGTGGTGGATGCCCTGGTGACCAATTTCCATCTGCCGGAGTCCACGCTGCTGATGCTGGTGTCGGCGTTTGCGGGTTATGAGCCGGTGATGGCGGCGTATCGCGAGGCGGTGGCGCAGCGCTATCGTTTCTTCAGTTATGGCGATGCGATGTTTTTGACGCGGCGGACGGCCTCTAGTTAACCCCACAGATATGTCCCCTCTCCCTCCGGGAGAGGGCTAGGGTGAGGGGAATATGGCGAAGGCCTGTGCAAGTTTCCCCTCACCCCCACCCTCTCCCGGGGGGAGAGGGAGTAAAAGCCAGTGAGCGAAGAGATATGAAATTCACCCTGAAAAACACCGATGGCCGTGCCCGCCGGGGCGAGCTGGAATTCCCGCGGGGCAAGGTGCAGACGCCGGCCTTCATGCCGGTGGGCACCTATGGCACGGTCAAGGGCATCCTGCAGCGCGACATTGAAGAGATAGGCGCCGAGATCATCCTGGGCAACACCTTCCATCTCTGGCTGCGCCCGGGCACGGAAGTGGTGAAGCAGCACGGCGACCTGCACGACTTCATCCACTGGGACAAACCCATACTCACCGACTCCGGCGGCTTCCAGGTGTTTTCCCTGGGCAAGCTGCGCAAGATCACGGAGGAGGGCGTGACCTTCGCCTCGCCGGTGGATGGCGCCAAGGTCTTCCTCAGCCCGGAAATCTCCATGCAGGTGCAGCGCGACCTGGGCTCGGACATCGTCATGATCTTCGACGAATGCACGCCCTATCCGGCCGACGAGGACACCGCCCGCCGCTCCATGGAGCTGTCGCAGCGCTGGGCCAAGCGCTCCAAGGCCGAGTTCGAGCGCCATGAAAACCCCAATGCCCTGTTCGGCATCGTGCAGGGTGGCATGCATGAAAACCTGCGCGAGGAGTCGCTGGCCGCGCTCAACGACATCGGCTTCCATGGCTATGCCATCGGTGGCCTGTCGGTAGGCGAGCCCAAGGAAGACATGCTGCGTATCCTGGACTTCCTGCCGCCCAGGATGCCGGCCGACAAGCCGCGCTACCTGATGGGTGTGGGCAAGCCCGAGGACATCGTGGAGGCGGTGCGCCGCGGCGTGGACATGTTCGACTGCGTCATGCCCACCCGTAACGCCCGCAACGGCCATCTTTTCACCAGCACGGGCGTGGTGCGCATACGCAACAGCCAGTACAAGACCGACACCGGCACCCTGGATCCGGCCTGCGACTGCTACACCTGCCGGAACTTCTCCCGCGGCTATCTGCACCACCTCGACAAATGCGGGGAAATGCTGGGCGCGCAGCTCAATACCATCCATAACCTGCGCTATTACCAGACCCTCATGGCTGGTTTGCGCGGGGCAATTGAACAGGGTACATTGCAGCGCTTTGTGGACGGCTTCTATGCCGCCCGGGGGCTTCCAACCCCTTCAATTTAAAGGGTTTTGTTAGAGAGTTTTGTAACAGCCCGAGGCTTTTTCCCTTCCGTCTGGAGACACCCATGAGCTTTTTCATTGCCGACGCCTACGCCGATGCCGGCGCCGCCGCCGCTGGCCCCTCCGTCACCGGCCAGCTGGTCATGCTGGGCATCTTCGCCCTGGTCTTCTATTTCCTGCTGCTGCGTCCGCAGCTGAAGCGCCAGAAGGAACACAAGACCCTGATGGAGGGCCTGCAGAAGGGTGATGAAGTGGTTTTTGCCGGTGGCCTGCTGGGCATCATCCAGAAGGTCGATGGCGATTTCGCCGTGATCGAGCTGGCCAACGGCGTGGAAGTGAAAGTGCAGCGTTCCGCCGTGGTGGTCACGCTGCCCAAGGGCACGATCAAAAACATCTAAAGCCGAATGAATCCGTTCGCGCCGGAGCTGTCTTCCCGCCCTTGCTGAACAGCGAGGTGTCGACAGTTCCGGCCGGAACGGGCCGAGGATAGCTCCATGCGTTCTTCCCTGTGGAAATACCTGATGATCATCGCGGTCGTGGTGGTCAGCCTGGTTTATTCCCTGCCCAATCTCTACCCCGATGAACCTGCCATCCAGATTTCCGGTGCCAGCGCCTCCATCCCGGCCGACCAGGCCGTGCTGGAAAGCGCCACGCGTGCGCTCAATGTCGCCGGCATTCCTTTCCATGGCGCCGAAGCGCAGGACAAGGGCAAGGAAGTGCTGATCCGCGTCAGCTCCACCGATGAGCAGCTGCGTGCGCAGGAAGCCGTGCGCCGCGAGCTGGGTGAGAACTATGTGGTGGCGCTCAACCTGGCACAGACCACGCCGGGCTGGCTCAAGGCCGTGCATGCCGCCCCCATGAAGCTGGGCCTGGACTTGCGCGGTGGCGTGCACTTCCTGCTGGAAGTGGACATGAGCAAGGCCCTGGAACAGCGCCAGGAATCCTATGTCGCCGACATCAAGGCCAAGCTGCGTGAAAAGAAGCTGGCCTACCGCAGTGTCGCCGAGAACGGCCAGGGCTTTGCCCTCAAGTTTGAAAAAGCGGAAGACCGCCAGAAGGCGGAAGACCAGCTCAAGACCGATTTCAACGAATTCACCTATGTCGACCGCAATGCCGCGGACGGTTTCTATGTCGACCTGGCCTTCACGCCGCAGAAGCTGCGCGAGCTGTCCGACTATGCGGTGAACCAGAACATCACCACCATCCGCAACCGCGTCAACGAACTGGGCGTGGCGGAAGCGCTGGTGCAGCGCCAGGGTGCCAACCGCATCGTGGTGGAGCTGCCGGGCATCCAGGACACGGCTGAAGCCAAGCGCATCCTCGGCCGTACGGCCACGCTGGAATTCCGTGCCGTGGATGACAACCATCCGCAGGACGGCGCCCAGGTGATTGCACCGGGCGTGGAATCTTTCCCCTACAAGAACCGTCCCGGCACTTATGTGGCGGTGAAGAAATCCAAGATCATCAGCGGCGAGCAGGTATCGGACGCCAAGCTGTCCTTTGACGAAAATGCCCAGCCCGTGGTCGATGTGGTGCTGGATGCCCGGGGCGGCAGCAAGATGGGCGCCTTCACGCGTGACAACCTCGGCAAGAACATGGCCGTGCTGTTCGTGGAGAGCAAGCGCAAGCAGCGCTTCACCACCAATGCAGCCGGCGAGCAGGTCGAGACCTTCGACACCGTCACCGACAAGACCATCATCAGCAATGCCACCATTCGCGGTCTGTTCAGCTCGCGCTTCCAGATTTCCGGCCTGGACTCCCAGGCGGAAGCCAAGGAGCTGGCGCTGCTGCTGCGTGCCGGCGCCCTTGCCGCACCCATGTATTTCGTGGAAGAGCGCACCATAGGCCCGTCGCTGGGTGCGGAGAACATCAAGCGCGGGGTGCATGCCACGCTGTGGGGCTTTGTCGCCATCGCCGTGTTCATGATCCTGTATTACCAGGTCTTCGGCGTGATTTCCGTGGTGGCCCTGGCGTTCAACCTGGTCTTCCTCACCGCCTTGCTGGGGGCGCTGAATGCCGCACTGACGCTGCCTGGCATTGCCGCCATCGCGCTGGCACTGGGCATGGCCATCGACGCCAACGTGCTCATCAACGAACGTATCCGTGAAGAACTGCGCAACGGCGCCTCACCCAAGTCCGCCATCATGATGGGCTATGAGCGTGCCTTTGCGACCATTGTCGACTCCAACGTCACCACCTTCATTGTCGGCCTGATGCTGCTGCTGTTCGGCTCGGGTCCGGTGCGTGGTTTTGCCGTGGTGCACTGCCTGGGCATTCTCACCTCCGTGTTCTCTTCCGTTGTGCTTTCGCGTGCGTTGGTTGATCTCATCTATGGCAGGCGCGCCCGGTTGACCAGCCTGGCCATCGGCCAGGTCTGGAAGCCGAAATCCGTGGCGACACCGGGTAAATAAGGAGCCTGTCATGGAATTCTTCCGTATCAAGAAAGACATCCCCTTCATGCGCCATGCGCTGGTGTTCAACATTCTTTCGTTGATCACCTTCATCCTGGCGGTTTTCTTCCTGCTGACGCGTGGCCTGCACCTGTCCGTGGAATTCACCGGCGGCACCCTGGTGGAAGTGCGCTACCAGCAGGAGGCTGACCTGGACCGCATCCGCAGCTCGCTGCAGGGCGCGGGCTTCAAGGAAGTGCTGGTGCAGAACTTCGGTTCGCCGCAGAGCGTGCTGATCCGTGTGCCGCTGACCTCGGGCGGCGCGGCGGATGGCACCCAGACCGCGCAGCAGAGCGGCAAGGTCATGGATACCCTGGCCAAGGGCGCGCCGGGCGCCAAGCTGGAGCGTGTGGAATTCGTCGGTCCGCAGGTGGGCAGCGAGCTGGTGGTCAAGGGCCTGACGGCGCTGGCCCTGGTGGTGCTGGGTATCGTGATTTATCTCGCGATACGTTTCGAATGGCGTTTCGCCGTCTCGGCCATCATCGCCAACCTGCATGACGTGGTCATCATTCTCGGCTGCTTTGCCTTCTTCCAGTGGGAATTCTCGCTGCCGGTGCTGGCGGCTGTGCTGGCCGTGCTGGGTTATTCCGTGAACGAATCCGTGGTGGTCTTCGACCGCGTGCGTGAAACTTTCCGTTCGCGCCGCAAGATGACCACGCCGGAAGTGCTGGACCACGCCATCACCAGCACCATTTCCCGTACCATCATCACCCACGGCAGTACGGAAATGATGGTGCTGTCCATGCTCTTCTTTGGTGGCGAAGCCCTGCATTACTTTGCCATGGCGCTGACCATAGGCATCGTCTTCGGCATCTACTCCTCGGTGCTGGTGGCCTCGCCGCTGGTGATGTGGCTGGGTGCCTCGCGCGAGCACTTCATCGAGCAGAAAAAGACGGAAGAGGACGACGGCCGCCCCTGATCGCTGTTTTCCCTTCCCCATGAAAAAGCCCGGCGATGCCGGGCTTTTTCATGGGGCTCTTGCGCGAAACTCTCTACACCCACTGTTGGGGAATCCTGCGCGAAACTTTCTATTCAACTGTCGCCCCGGCGAAGGCCGGGGCCCAGTGCCTTTGCTGGCGGTGGCAAGGGCGCTGGATGTGTTGAGGGTGCCCTGTGGTCCTTCCAGGGCCGCTGGCGTACCAGACGCCGTTAGAGGCACTGGGCCCCGGCCTTCGCCGGGGCGACAGGGTAGGGAGGGGCTTGTGGGGAGGCTGGAAGAATATTTGGTAAAGGGGCTTGAACATCAAATGATAATCGTTATCATTTGCATGTGTCCCAAGCCAACCGCAAGGTCCATCCAAGGAGGTCGCCATGAACCCGAACCTGAACACCGCCAATGCCCGTCCCGAACTGCCGACGCTGGAATCCGCCCGCCTGTTCGCCGTGGGTCGTGAAATCCGCATCCGTCATTGCGGCGAGGAATACCGTCTGCGCCTGACCAGCAACAACAAGCTGATCCTGACCAAGTAAGCGCCAGCGCAAAGCCAAGGGGTGGCCAGGGCCGCCCGGGTTGAAAGCTCTCTGGGGGAGTGAGCCCGGTCATGCGGGCAGAGGAAAGAGTGTACCTGTGGGGATTTTCCCCGGCTTAGCCCGCTTCAATGTCCACCTGTGGCCGCTGCTGCCTCCGTCTGCAGCAGCGGAGGACGCCAGCAACGCCATTTTTTAGGACACGATTTTTCTTTTTCCAGG
>DASUXS010000460.1:0-10356 GCA_036377855.1 Moraxellaceae bacterium | reverse complement strand
TGTCGCACCCCGGATCGCATTTCAATGACCGCCTGGAAATTCCGCAGCATTGCCCGGGCTATTTCAACGCCGGCGTGATGCTGATGGACCTCGATGTGTTCCGGCAGCAGCAGCTGGTGCCGGCCATCATGGCTTATGCGGAAAAGCACCGGGACAAGCTCACCTGCCTGGACCAGGATGCCCTGAATGGCGCGCTCTGTGACAATCTGCAGCGCATCCATCCGCGCTGGAACTGGCATGACGGCCTGACGCGGCATCTGTTCCTGCGCACGCCCCTGAGCGGGCCCTGCCGCGGCTCACCCCTGGAGGATGCTGTCGATGCTGCCCTGCGTCCGGGCATCCTGCATTTCCAGGGGCCGAAGAAGCCCTGGAATTACAGCTACCGCCTGGAGCGCCAGCGCTATGAGGCCGCCATACGCGCTTCCGGATTTGCCACCTATCCTGTGCCGGGCTGGACCCTGGGCAAATGGCTCAAGCGCGTTTTCTACACGCCGGTCTATGCGCTGACCTGGTTGAACATCCGTCTGCTGGACAGCCATTTCCGCCGCCGGCAGGCGGCTTCTGCCGCCCGGGACCCGTCGTCATGAAAACCGTCAAGTTCCTCACCCGCCTGCCTGCCTCGGAATGGCCCAAGTATTTTCCCGGCAGCGAATTCATCTGGAAATCCTGCCGCTTCGTGTTTGACCGCGAGGCCCGTGACTACGACTGGCTGGTGGTTTATGACGAGCTGGCACCCGCGGCGGGGCAGAGCGCCAGCACCGCCAGCGAAGTGCTGGCCTGCGCGCCGCAGAATACCCTGCTCATAACCACCGAGCCGTCCTCCATCAAGGTCTATGGCCGCCACTACACGCAGCAGTTCGGCCATGTGCTGACCACGCAGCCGGCCTGGGCGTTGCCGCATGCGCAGCGGCACTGGCAGCAGGCGGCCAACCACTGGTTCTATGGCGGTGATCCGGCGCAGCCCATGACCCCGGCGCGCCTGCGTGCCGGCCCCGGTCCCAAGACGCATATGGCGTCCATGGTGGGATCGGGCAAGGCGCAGCGCCACACCATGCATTACACGCGCTTTGCCTTCATGCAGCGCGTGCAGGAGCTGATGCCGGAGCTGGAGGTGTTCGGTCGCGGCTACCGCCCCATGGCGGACAAGGCCGAGGCGCTGGATCCGTATCGCTACCATATCTGCCTGGAAAACCACCTGGCGCCGCATCACTGGACGGAAAAACTGGCCGATGCCTTCCTCGGCCGCTGCCTGCCTTTCTATGCCGGTGCACCGGATGCCGCGGATTATTTTCCCGAAGGCAGCTTCGTGCGCATCGACATGAAAGATCCGGAGGGCGCCGTGGCGCTGCTGCGCCGTGCCATCGCAGAGGACTGGTACAGCCAGCGCCTGCCGCTGATCGAAGAGGCGCGCCGGCGCGTGGTGGAGGACTATCACCTTTTTGCCGTGGTTGAAGGCATCGTGGCTGCTGCGGCACCGGCGGTTGTCCCTATGCAGGCGGTGACCCTGCTGTCCCGCCATGCCCTGCGCCGCCGTTCCCTGCTGGCGGCGCTTTACCATGGCCTGGAAAAGCTGCGCGCCCGTGTGCGTGCCTTCTGGGACCGGCTGGCATGAAGAGCATTTCCATCGTCCTGGCCGTGTACAACAAGGCGGCCTTCCTGCGCGACACGCTGGCCAGCCTGCGTGACCAGGATGGTGCCGGGACGGAATTCCAGACGGATTTCATCCTGGTCGACGATGCTTCCCGTGATGACTCCATCGCCGTGGCCGAAGCGTTTTTCCGCGAGTATCCGGCTCCCTTCCAGGTCATGCGTAACGCGCAGAATGCCGGTCCCTCGGTGCGTCTCAACCAGGGCCTGCGGGCGGCGACGGGCGAGCTGGTGTTTGTCTTCGATGCCGATGACATTGCACCGCGCAATGTCCTGTCCTCGATGTTGCAGGCGCTGGATCGCGAGCAGCTGGACTATGTCTACGGACGTTCGCAGAAGACCCCGCTGCCAGCCGCCGCCGCTGCGCAACAGCGCCTGCCACAGCCGCCGCCGCTGGAGTGCAGCGACGATCCGCTGCGCTTTACCCTGGAACGCGGCATCGTGCTCCCCATCGTGCTGGCGCGGCGTGACATCGCGCTGAAATCCGGCGGCTGCGACGCCACGGTATTCGTACAGGATGAGTCGCTGGCGCTGCGCCTGGCCCTGGCCGCGCGTCGTGCCGGCCTGCTGCCGCACGCCTGCCGCTATGTCCTGCTCACCGAGGCTGAGCAGCGCAGCGGTGCGCCCAGCGCCCAGCATCTTTCCGCCAATGTGCCGCAGCAGCACCATGACCAGTACCTGACCTATACGCATCTGCTGGACCAGGCGGTGCTGACGCCGCCGCAGCGGCGCTGGCTGGCGCGCAAGGCGGTGTCGCCGTGGTGGAAGTCGGTGCGGCGCCAGGGCCTGCATCCGCTGGTGCTGCTGGCCTACCTGCTGAGCAAGCCGCTGCCGCTGCTGGTGCTGCGCCTGGCGCGTGGCCACCTTGACCGATATTTCGCCGGCCTGCCGAATGTGCGGCGTGTGCCGCCGGCGGCTGAATGAGGATGATGTGATGACGGCCTCCCGAGAAAAAATCCTGGTGATACGCCATGGCGCCTTTGGTGACATCGTGCAGGCCGACGGTGCCCTGCGTGACATCCGCGCGCATCATCCCGGCGCTGAGATCGTGCTGCTCACCACGCCTCCCTTCAAACGCCTGTTGGTGCGTTGCCCGCATGTGGATCGCCTGCTGCTGGATGAGCGCGCACCGCTCTGGCAGTTCGGGAAATTCCTGGCCCTGCGCCGGCAGCTGCGTGCCGAGGGCTTCGCCCGGGTCTATGACCTGCAGAGCAGCAACCGCACCAAGCATTACCAGCGCTTCCTGCTGCCGGGCATTCCCTGGTGCGACAACCGCGACTTCAACGGCCGTCCGGTGCGTGAATGCTACAAGCTGCAACTGGAGCGCGAGGGTGTGAAGGCGGAGCACGCCCTGAACCCGGATGTGTCCTGGATGGCGGAAGACATGTCGGCCTTCCTGGCGGCCGAGGGCGTGCGCTCCGGCTATGTTTTCCTGATTCCGGGCTGCGCCGCCAAGCATCCGCAGAAGCGCTGGCCGTATTACGGTGAACTGGCGCGGGAACTGATCGCGCGCGGCTACCAGGTGGTGACAGCACCCGGGCCGGATGAAATCGAACTCTGCAAATCCATTCCCGGCATCACGCTGCTGGGGCCCAAGGGCTTCCTGGGCTGGTTCGAGCTGGCCGGCGTGATTCGCGCGGCGGCTTTCGTGGTGGGCAACGACACCGGCCCCAGCCATGTTGCCGCCTGCCTGGGCCGTCCCGGCCTGGTGCTCTTCGGTTCGCATACCTCGGCCGCCAGGACCGGCATCCTGCGGCCGGACTTCCAGGCGATTGAAGTCGGCGACCTCAAGGACTTGCCGGTTGAACAAGTGCTGGGCCAGGTGCTCGGACGCCTTTCCCCTCCACAAAACTAACACCAGCCGGGGTCTTTCTTGAGTGTCAGCAATCCGCGGTTGGCGCGTAACAACCTTGATTTACTGCGCCTGTTTTTCGCAACCGTCGTGTGCCTGGTGCACAGCTACCAGCTGTCCGGCTATCAGGCCCTGAGCGTCATCACCACCGTTTTTTCGTCGGCTGTGGCGGTGAAGGCTTTCTTTGTCATCAGCGGCTTTCTGATTTTCATGAGCTATGAGAAATCAGACAGCCTGTCTTCCTATCTGGAAAAACGCCTGCGGCGCATCTATCCAGCCTATTTCCTGGTTGTGGTGCTGTGTGCACTCACCTTCTTCCTGGTGAGCGCGCTGACACCGTCGGCTTACTTCCTGTCCGCGGAGTGGTGGCGCTACCTGCTGGCCAACCTGGGTTTCATGAATTTCGTGCAGCCATCCCTGCCCGGTGTCTTCCAGGGGCATATTGAAAGTGCGGTCAATGGCGCGCTCTGGACCATCAAGGTCGAGGTGATGTTCTACCTGTCGGTGCCGGTTTTCGTGCTGCTGTTCCGGCGCTTTTCCACCTTGCCGGTGCTGCTGGTCTTTTACCTGGCATCGGTGGCGTATGCCCTGCTGATGCAGCACCTGGCCGTGGTAACGGGGCGGGGGATTTTCGAGGAGCTGGCGCGCCAGCTTCCCGGCCAGATTTCCTACTTCATGGCGGGGGCGGGACTTTATTATTTCTTCCCTTTCTTCGAGCGGAATGTCCGCTATTTCGCGGCTTTTGCCGTGCTGGTCTTCCTGGTCGGCATCGTGCATCCCTTGGTGCTGCTGGAACCTCTGGCGTTGGCCATCCTGGTGGCCGTCTTTGGATTCTTTTTCTATACCGGCAATTTCGGGCGCTACGGTGATTTTTCCTACGGCGTCTACATCCTGCACTTCCCCGTCGTCCAGCTGCTGATCCATGCCGGTGCCTTCCAAGAGCGACCCTGGCTCTTCCTGCTGGCCGTGGTGGTGATAACGGGGGCAGGGGCGGTGCTGTTGTGGAATCTTTGCGAGAAGCGCTTCCTCAAACGTAGCAGCCACTATGTCGAGGCCCAGAAGAAAGAGCCTGCGGCCGGCAGCTAGGAGCGCCCAGAAAAAAGCCCCGCATCGCGGGGCTTCTGCCGGCAGCCGGGGTGCGCCTCAGAATTCCTTGTAGGACTTCTCTTCCACGATGGCGGAGCCGGTCAGCACATTGATCTGCTTCTTGACCGCGGCGCGCTTGTCGTTGGTGATGTAGACGGCGCGCGCCAGCTCGATGAACTTGCTCCCGAAATCCTTCTGGCCTTCGCAGTCGCGGATATCGTCTTCTATCACCCACAGGGCTTCGTTGATGGCCTTGAGCTCGGCCCAGAGGCGGCGCAGCTCGGCGGAGTCCTGCATGCCTTCGCGCTGGGCCTTGGACAGCACCTCCAGCTCGTAGCGCACATTCTTCAGCTTGGCCTCGTCGCTCATGCGCTCGACCTTGATTTCCAGGATGGTGATCTTGTCTATCAGTTCACCGGGGCCGACTTCGATCAGGATGGGTGTGCTCATGTCGTTTTCACCTTGTTCAGATTATTTCTTGTCGTCGGCGCGACCGTAGCGGTCTTCAAAGCGCACGATGTCGTCTTCGCCCAGATAGGCGCCGACCTGCACTTCAATCAGCTCCAGCGGAATCTTGCCCGGGTTTTCCAGGGCATGCACGGCGCCTATGGGCAGATAGATGGATTCGTTCTCGGCCAGCAGCCTGTCGACGCCATCCAGCGTCACACGGGCGGTGCCGGACACCACCACCCAGTGCTCGGCACGATGGTGATGCATCTGCACGGAGAGCTTGGCACCCGGATTCACGGTGATGCGTTTCACCTGGTAGCGCGAGCCGGCGTCGACGGAATCGTAATGGCCCCAGGGACGGTAAACCTGGCGGTGCAGGCGGTATTCGCCGCGGCCTTCGGCCTTGAGCTGCTCCACGATTTTCTTCACGTCCTGCACGCGGTCACGCGCGGCGACGAGCACGGCATCCTTGGTCTGCACGACGATGGTGTCCTGCAGGCCCACCGTGGCCACCAGGGCGTTCTCCGCATCCACAAAGGTGTTCCGGGTGTCGTAGGCGAAGACATCGCCGTTGAAGGCATTGCCGTTTTCATCCTTGGCGCTGACTTCCCACAGCGAGGAAAAGGCACCGACATCGTTCCAGCCGGCAGCCATGGGGACGACGGCGGCATCGGCGGTTTTTTCCATCACGGCATAGTCGATGGAGTCGGAGGGTGAGGCCTCGAAGGCCGCCGCATCCACGCGCACGAAATCCAGGTCGCTCTGCGGCGTGGCCAGGGCCTTTTTGCAGGCATCGAGGATGTCGGGACGGAAAGCCTGCAGCTCTTTCAGGTAGACGCTGGCGCGGAACAGGAACATGCCGCTGTTCCAGTCGTACTGGCCGCTGGCCAGATAGTCCTGCGCCGTTTTCAGGTCCGGCTTTTCCACGAAGGCGGCAACGGCATAGGCGCCCTCCGCGAGGGATGCGCCACGGCGGATATAGCCGTAGCCGGTTTCGGCGGCGGTGGGCACGATGCCGAAGGTGACCAGCTTGCCGGCTTCGGCCAGCGGCAGGGCCTTTTTCACGGCGGCCTGGAAGGCGGCGGTGTCATTGATGATGTGGTCGGCGGCCAGCACCAGCAGCAGCGGATCAGCGCCGTCGCGGGTGGCGGTCAGCGCGGCCAGCGCAATGGCCGGCGCGGTATTGCGGCCTACCGGCTCGAGCAGGATGTTGCCTTTCAGCTTGCCGAGCTGGCGCAGCTGTTCGGCGGCGATGAAGCGGTGCGCTTCGTTGCTGATCACCAGCGGGTTGGCATCGCTCAGGCCTTTCAGCCGGGCCACGGTGGTCTGCAGCATGGACTGCGATTGGCCGGGCAGGGTGAGGAACTGCTTGGGATGCTGTTCGCGCGACAGCGGCCACAGGCGTGAGCCGGAGCCGCCGGCCATGATGACGGGGAGAATGCTCATTGACGCATATCCTTGATGTGCTCGAGGAACCAGGCATGGGTGCTGCGCAGTCCGTCCTGCAGGGAGATCGAGGCTTTCCAGCCCATGCGCTCAAGCCGTGACACATCCATCAGCTTGCGCGGTGTGCCGTCGGGCTTGCTGGTATCGAATTCGATGCGGCCTTTGAAGCCGGTGACGGCGGCCATCATTTCCGCCAGCTCGCGTATGGAGACATCGCTGCCGGTGCCGACATTGATATGCGAAAGCATGGCTTCGGTATTGGCGGCATAGCTGGCGTTATCCAGGCCCAGCACAAACAGCGAGGCGGCCGCCATGTCGTCCACATGCAGGAATTCGCGGCGCGGCGTGCCGGTGCCCCAGATGGTCACGGTATCGGCGCCGCTTTGCGCGGCTTCATGGAAGCGGCGCATCAACGCCGGCAGCACATGGCTGTTTTCCGGGTGGAAGTTGTCGTTGCTGCCGTAGAGGTTGGTGGGCATCACCGAGCGGTAATCGGTGCCGTACTGGCGGTTATAGGATTCGCAGAGCTTGATGCCGGCGATCTTGGCGATGGCATAGGGTTCGTTGGTGGCTTCCAGCGTGCCGGTGAGCAGGCAGGTTTCCGGCATGGGCTGCGGCGCCAGGCGCGGATAGATGCAGGAGCTGCCCAGGAAGAGCAGCTTGCGCACACCGGCGGCAAAGGCCTGATGGATGACATTGGCTTCCATCATCAGGTTTTCGTAGATGAAGTCGGCCGGATAGCTGTTGTTGGCGTGGATGCCGCCGACCTTGGCCGCGGCCAGGATGACCACATCCGGTTTTTCGGCGGCCATGAAATCACGCACGGCCTGCTGGCTGGTGAGGTCCAGCTCTGCATGCGTGCGCGTGACCAGCTGCTGGCAGCCTTGCGCCTGCAGCTGGCGCACGATGGCGGAGCCCACCATGCCGCGGTGGCCGGCCACATAATACTTGGCGTTTTTATCCAGCATGGCGACCTCAGTTCTCGCGGCTCACGGCCACATCGTAGCCATGCGTTTTCAACAGGGCGACACGGCGTGCCTTTTCCAGGTCATGCGCCACCATTTCCTGCACCATTTCATCCAGCGTGATTTCCGGCACCCAGCCCAGCTTGTCCTTGGCCTTGGCGGGATCCCCCAGCAGGGTTTCCACTTCAGCGGGACGGAAATAGCGGGGATCAACCTTGACAATCACGTCACCCGTTTTCAGGGCGGGAGCCTTGTCGCCGTTCACGGCAGTGACCACGGCTTGTTCGTCCACGCCCTGGCCGCGGAATTCCACGCTGACACCGAGTTCGGCGGCGCTCTTGCGTATGAATTCGCGCACCGAGTACTGCACGCCAGTGGCGATGACGAAATCTTCGGGCTGTTCCTGCTGCAGCATCATCCACTGCATGCGCACATAGTCCTTGGCATGGCCCCAGTCGCGCAGCGCATCCATATTGCCCATGTACAGGCACTGCTCCAGGCCCTGGGCGATATTGGCCAGGCCGCGGGTGATCTTGCGCGTGACGAAGGTCTCGCCACGACGCGGGGATTCGTGGTTGAAGAGGATGCCGTTGCAGGCATACATGCCGTAGGACTCGCGGTAGTTCACCGTGATCCAGTAGGCGTAGAGCTTGGCCACGGCATAGGGCGAGCGCGGATAGAAAGGCGTGGTTTCCTTCTGCGGGATTTCCTGCACCAGGCCGTAAAGCTCGGAGGTGGAGGCCTGGTAGAAGCGGGTTTTCTTTTCCAGGCCCAGCAGGCGTATGGCCTCCAGCAGGCGCAGCGTGCCCATGGCATCGACATCGGCGGTGTATTCGGGAGCTTCGAAGGACACCGCGACATGCGACTGTGCGCCCAGGTTGTAGACTTCGTCCGGCTGCACTTCCTGCAGGATGCGGGTGAGGTTGGAGGAGTCGGACAGGTCGCCGTAATGCAGGGCCAGCCTGCGGTTGTCCACATGCGGGTCCTGGTAGAGATGGTCGATGCGCTCGGTGTTGAACAGCGAGGCGCGGCGCTTGATGCCGTGCACCTCGTAGCCCTTCTCCAGCAGGAGTTCGGCCAGGTAGGAGCCATCCTGTCCGGTGATGCCAGTGATAAGGGCTTTTTTCATGCCGGATACCTGTGGAAAGCGTGAAATAAGGCGGGATTCTACTGGTTTTTCCGGGCCTTGGGACAGGTTGCTCAATAGGCGCCGTCGCGCGCCAGCACCACCCGGACGGTCTTGAGCAGGATGACGATGTCGTTCCACAGGGACCAGTTGCGCACATACCAGGCGTCCAGGGCCACGCGGGTGTCGTAGTCGACATTGTTGCGGCCGCTGACCTGCCAGAGGCCGGTCATGCCGGGGCGTACCTGCAGGTAGTAGCTGACATCCTCCCCGTATTTCTCCAGCTCGTCCCGTATCACCGGGCGCGGGCCCACCAGGCTCATGTCGCCACGCAGCACATTCCACAGCTGGGGCAGCTCGTCCAGGCTGGTGCGGCGCAGGAAATCACCGACAGGGGTGATGCGGGGGTCGTTCTTGAGCTTGAATTCCTGTTCCCATTCGCGTCGTGCCTCCGGGTCCTGCTGCAGCAGCGCTTCCAGCACCTCAGCGGAGTTGGACACCATGGTGCGGAACTTGTAGCAGGGAAAGGGCCGGCCGTGGTGGCCGATACGGCAATGGCCGAAAAAGGCCGGGCCTCCGGACTGCCGCACCTTCCACACCAGCAGGGCAAGGGCCGGGCTGAGCAAGAGCAGCAGCAGCAGCGACACCAGCACATCGAAGCAGCGCTTGGTGAGCGCGGCAAGCGGGCGCTGCAGCAGGTTTTCCGCGCGCAGGAACAGGGTTTCGTGCGAAAAGACATGCAGGGGCTGCATGCCCAGCAGGGGCAGGCGGCGCGCCGGCGGCACCACCAGCACGTCCAGGTTGGAGCGCGACAGGGAGCGCAGGGCATGGTCCTGGGCGTCCTGCTCGTCCGCCTCCAGGGCCACCACCACCAGCTGGCCGGCAAAGGCATGGGGCTTGCCCGGCGTGAGGGCATGCACCGGGACCTGCGCCCAGCCGGGCGCGCCCTGGCCGGCCGGCAGCAGGATTTCGGCCAGGCGGGCGCCCATCAGGCCTTCGCTCTGCAGGGCTTTCCAGGCCTCCTCGGCATTGGGGCCGCCGCCGATCAGCGATACCGGAATCTGCCACCAGCCCTGGCGCAGCAGCAGCGCCTTGAGGGTATAGCGCAGCACAGGCAGCAGCAGGAGCAGGAGCAGCCACTGGGTGGCAAAGGCCATGCGTGAAAACTGCCATTTGTTGAAGTACATGAGGGCGCCATCAACGATGAAGCCCAGGCAGGCGGCTTTCACCAGGCCGGCGACCTCATCCCAGAAGGGGTGGCGACGGGAATAGTGCTGCTTCTGCCAGCCCAGGTAGAGCAATACGGCCAGGCCGGCGACCACTGTGGTCTGTACACGGAACTGGCCTTCCTGCAGCCACCAGGCGGAAAAAGGCTGATCGGCGAAATCGCCTGCAAAGCGCAATCCCTGCCCCAGGGCAAATGCCAGGCAAAGGGCAAGGGCATCCACAAGCAGCAGGACCAGGTTTTTCATGAGGGATGGCGGGCTCGAGGGGCAGGGGCCGGGAATATGGCGCGCGATTCTACTGAGGCCCCGGGGGGCGGTACAGGCCGCTGCGGTTACTACTTCGTGTGACTGGCCAGGCGGTCGTAGAGCGCCAGGGTCTGCTCGCACATGGTGCTGAGCAGGAAGGCCTGGCTGGGGGGGGGCGTGTCAGGGTGTTGCAGCCAGTCGCGGCTACGGGCCAGCAGGGCGGCCTCATCATCGGCGGGAAGGCGGCCGCGCGGATAGCAGGCCGCAAGGATGTCGCCGACGCCGCCACGGTCCCAGCCCAGTACCGGCCGG
>DASUXS010000459.1:0-5439 GCA_036377855.1 Moraxellaceae bacterium | reverse complement strand
TAAATCACTTGCAGAGACAGATTATGAGGTCTTGAAGTGACAGCTTGTGGAAAGTACACAGGGAAGGAGCCACAAACGATCATCCAGAAAGCGGGACGTCACAAGAAGCCAAAGAGCGCGCATAAAAAAGGGGATGGCCAGAGGGGGCCATCCCCAAGAGGGTTACCACAACAACAAAAACATCAGCCCGCCTGAAGCGGGCTGTAAAAATATTCAGGCAGCCTTGCGCTTCTCGCCGGTGGCAACCAGCTCGTCGAACAGCTTCAGGGTTTCTTCCTTCAGCTGCAGGCCGGTGAGGCGCTGCTTGATACCTTCGATCTGCTGCTTGAGACCTTCGGCCTTGAGCTTTTCAGCCTCGTTTTTCAGCACTTCGACGAGACCCACGGCCACCAGCACAGCCTTGCTGGAAGCGGCGGCCTGCTCGCCACGGGATTCGGTGCCGGCAGCGACGATCTTGTCGTACTGCTTCTTGCCTTCGGTTTCCACCTTGGTGGCCAGGCCGAGGTTGGCGAGATAAATCTGCTGGCCGACGGTCTTCACACGTTCCACCAGCGTCTGCTGCTGTTCTGCCACTTGCTTGAGTTCACCCATGACACACTTCCTTGAAAAATTGACATCGAATGAGAGTCAGAGACTCGAAAGGACCCGGCAAATGCATTCGGAGGCTCGGGCCAACAGCGGGGATTATAGGAAGGGAGAAAAACCGCCAACTCCATATTGTCCTACAACAAGACAATATGAGCGCGAAATTGACGGGCGGCCGACGACCCGAGGTTCATGGCCTGCTCAGGAATCGAGCAGCTGCAGCAGCTCGCGGCGCACGCGGATCTGCTCGCGATAGGCCTCGGGCGTGGGCAGGCGGCGCTCCGGCGGACATTCGTGGAAACGGGACAGGTCTTCTTCGAGACGGAAGATTTCCTCGTTGAGCTGGACGAAAAGCAGGTCGGCCTCATTGGCCGAAAAGGGGGTTGCCTGGCCCATGACACATCTCCTTGTGTTGGCTGGTCCTTGTGCTGGCTGATCCTTGTTTTGTACTGGCCTGGCCAGTTATCGCAGGACCTCCGTCCCGCTGACAGCAAGTCTAGTCCGTAAAAAAGCCCGCATAAGCGGGCTTTTGTGAAGCAGTCCGGCAGAACTTACTTCTTGGCGGCTTCTATGGACTTCAGGATGTCGGCCTTGGCGGCTTCCGAACCTTCCCAGCCGGTGAGCTTGACCCACTTGCCCGGCTCCAGCGCCTTGTAGTTCTCGAAGAAGTGCTTGATCTGGCCGAGCAGCAGCTCGGGCAGGTCGGTGTACTCCTTCACGTTCTTGTACAGCGGGGTCAGCTTGTCGTGGGGCACGGCCAGCAGCTTGGTGTCCACGCCGGCTTCGTCTTCCATGTTCAGCTTGCCGATGACGCGGGAGCGGATCACCGAGCCCGGCTGCACCGGGAAGGGGGTGACCACCAGCACGTCCAGGGGATCGCCGTCTTCGGACAGGGTGTGGGGGATGTAGCCGTAGTTCACCGGGTAGGACATGCCGGTGCCGATGAAGCGGTCCACGAAGAGGGCGTCGGAGTCCTTGTCGATCTCGTACTTGATGGGGTCGGCGTTGGCCGGGATTTCGATGATGACGTAGATATCGTTCGGCACGTCCTTGCCGATCGGGACATTCTTGTAGCTCATGACTGCTCTGCTCTCGGGATGATCAGGAAATGGGGGCGGGGCTGAAAACGGGGCGCAGTATAACGCCCTGCCCCGCCCGGCCCCAACCCCGGCTCAAGCCCCGCTCCCGGCAGCAATCCTCAGGCCGACACCACGAACAGGCCTACCACGCAGGCCAGGCCGCCCGCCCACACCAGGGAGCGCAGCAGGGCACGGTCGGTGATGTAAAGCACGCCGTAGGCCAGGCGCAGCACGATGTAGGAGACAGCGATGGCGTCTATCCATGGCTGGGGGCCACCGACCTGATGGGCAATGATCACCGCCGCCATGAAGGCGGGAATGGATTCGAAGGTGTTGAGCTGCGCCCAGTGCGCGCGTTTGGCCGGACCCTGCAACTTATCCAGGTAATCGCGCGGCGCATGGTTGTCGCGCGGCCGGAAACCGCTGCTGAACTTGGCCACATAGGTCCAGACATAGGGCAGCAGCGCCGCCGCCAGCACACACCAGTAGGCGACCGTCACTGCACCAGCTCCTGCTCGGTGAAGATGCCGTCAAACAGCGGCGTCGACAGATAGCGTTCAGCGGAATCCGGCAGCACCACCACGATGACCTTGCCCTTGTTCTCCGGACGCGCCGCGATACGGGCCGCCACCGCCGTGGCGGCACCACAGGAAATGCCGGCCAGGATGCCTTCCTCACGCATCAGGCGGCGGGCGAATTCGATGGCTTCTTCATTGCTCACGGTTTCCACGTCATCCACCAGCGACAGATCCAGGTTCTTGGGCACGAAGTTGGCGCCTATGCCCTGGATCTTGTGGCCGGACGGCGTCAGCGCCTCACCCTTGCGCGTCTGCGTGATCAGCGGCGACACCGCCGGCTCCACCGCGATGGAGGTGATGGCCTTGCCCTGTGTCTTCTTGATGTAGCGGGAAACACCGGTGATGGTGCCGCCGGTGCCGACGCCGGCAACGAAGATGTCGATCTTGCCGTCGGTGTCGCGCCAGATTTCCGGGCCCGTGGTCTTTTCATGGATTTCCGGATTGGCAGGATTCTCGAACTGCTGCGGCAGGAAATAGCGGTCGGGCTCGGCGGCGCGGATTTCCTCGGCCTTTTCAATGGCGCCCTTCATGCCCTTGGCCGGCTCGGTCAGCACCAGGTTGGCGCCCAGGGCCTTGAGCACTTTGCGGCGTTCCAGGCTCATGGAGGCCGGCATGGTCAGCGTCAGCGGATAGCCGCGAGCCGCGGCCACGAAGGCCAGGGCGATGCCGGTATTGCCCGAGGTGGGTTCGACGATGGCCATGCCGGGTTTGAGCACGCCACGCTTTTCCGCGTCCCAGATCAGGTTGGCGCCGATGCGGCACTTCACCGAGGCCGCCGGATTACGGCCTTCGATCTTGGCGTAGACCGTGGCATTGCTGCCGCAGACACGATTGAGTTTCACCAGCGGGGTATTGCCGATGGACAGTGAATTGTCGTCATAAAGTTGTGCCATGATGCACCTCCCTGAGCCTTGCGTGGCAGCACTATCGGCGGTTTGCCGTCCTCATGCAACTTGGGGCAGTCTTCCTGTTCAGACCCCTCGCCCCGACCTTTCCCGCAAGGAGCAAGCATGGAGCAAATCGCCCTGTTCCTGGGTGCCGCCCTGCTGATCGTCCCCGTGTTCAAGCGCTTCGGCCTGGCCGCCGTCATCGGCTACCTGGCCACCGGCATCGTCATCGGTCCCGACGGCCTGGGCTTTGTCAGCAACGGCATGAGTGTGCTGCATGTCGCCGAATACGGCGTGGTGATGCTGCTCTTCCTCATCGGCCTGGAACTCGAACCCTCCCGCCTGTGGGTGCTGCGTAAATCCGTGTTCGGCCTGGGCAGCATGCAGATGCTGGGCACCGGCCTGCTCTTCACCGGCCTCGGCCTGTTTTTCGGTTATCCCCTGGCCATCAGCGTGATCGCAGGCTTCGGCCTGGCCATGTCCTCCACTGCCTTCGTGTTGCAGCTGCTGACGGAAAAGAATCAGTTGGTGTCGCAGCATGGCCGCCAGGCCTTTGCCATCCTGCTCTTCCAGGACCTCGCGGTGATTCCGCTGCTGGCCGTGATCCCCCTGCTGTCGGGACAGAAAGGCCAGACCCACGACTGGATGGACCTGGTCAATATCGCCGCCGTGTTCGCCGCGCTGATTTTTTCCAGCCGCACGCTGATACGTCCCGCCTTCCGTTTCATCGCCAACAGCGGCACGCCGGAACTGTTCACCGGCGCCGCGCTCTTCATCGTGCTGGGCATCGCCTCACTGATGGAGCTGCTGGGCCTGTCCATGGCCCTGGGCGCCTTCCTCGCCGGCGTGCTGCTGGCTGACTCCGAATACCGCCACGAACTGGAAGCCAGCATCCAGCCTTTCAAGAGCCTGCTGCTGGGCCTGTTCTTCATGGCCGTGGGCATGACGGCCGACATGGACCTGCTGGCCGCGCACACCATCGCCATCATGGCCGCCGCCCTGGGCCTGATGCTGGTGAAATTCGCCATCCTCCTCATCATCGGCCGCCTGGTCGGCAACAATCTTCTCACCTCGGTCAGCCTCGGCGTCTCGCTGGCACAGGGCGGTGAATTCGCCTTCGTGCTCTTCACTACCGCCACCAGCGCCGGCGTGATGAGCGAAAGCATGATGGAAAGGCTGGTGCTGATCGTGACGCTGTCCATGGCCCTGACACCGCTGGCCTTCATGCTGCTGGAACGCATCCTGGAACCGCGCCTCAAGCCCACCGACAACCGCGCCTTCGACACCATCGAAGACAACGACAATCCCGTCATCATCGCCGGCTTCGGCCGCTTCGGGCAGATCGTCGCGCGCGTGCTGCGCATGCACCGCATCGGTTTCACCGCCCTGGAAGCCGATGCCCGCCAGGTCGACTTCGTGCGCCGTTTCGGCAACAAGGTGTATTACGGCAATCCCGCGCATATCGAACTGCTGCGCTCCGCCGGCGTCGGCAAGGCCAAGGTCTTCGTGCTGGCCATAGACGATGTACGCGACTCCGTACGCACCGCCGAAGCCGTACGCCGCAATTACCCCAAGGTGAAGGTCTACGCACGCGCCCGCGACCGCGCCCATGCCTACCAGCTCATGGATATTGGCGTACATGTGATCAACCGCGAGATGTACCTCTCCAGCCTGGACCTGGCGCGGCAGGTGCTGGAGGGCATAGGCCTGTCACCGGAACGCGCCCGGCAAGGAGTGGAAACTTTCCGCGACTATGACGACCGGCTCATGGAGCGGCAGCATGCCATCTACCAGGACGAGGCCAAGCTGATTGAAAGCTCGCGCGAGGCGATGAAGGAGCTGGAAGGCCTGTTCGAAAGTGATGATCGCGCAGCGATCAAGCAGGGAGAGGAGCAGGAGGAGATGCCGGAGAAGCCATCGGCTCCCTGAAAACCGCGACTAAAAAGCAGCAATAAAAAAGCCGGCATCAGCCGGCTTTTTTATTCATGCGAAAATCACTTCACGTAGCAGGTCTTGAGCAGCGGGAAACCGTTTAATTCCACGGAGCCGCAGGAGTCTGTGCAGCCCCGCGACAATCCCGTCACAAGCCGAAAGGGGCAGGTTCAGAGTCATTTATCTTAAAAATGACTCCGTCTCCCTAATAGACCCCAATATGCGGAGCAAAATTGTGCCCGACTAAAAGGTACTCCATGAAAAGCTAATAAATGTCTCTGGAATATTTATGATTGGGGAGTAGAGCCAGTCTTTTATATACCTCATCCTTAGTGGCCGCATGTTGCACTTCATTTCATCATCCGATATGGAAATAGA
>DASUXS010000458.1:0-8824 GCA_036377855.1 Moraxellaceae bacterium | reverse complement strand
TAGAAAATCGTTTCCAAGAGCGTCTGCGGAATGCCGGGACCGTTGTCGATGATGTCTATGCGCATCACCAGGCGGTGGCGCGCCGCGCCTATGGTGAACTGGCGCAGGTGGCGGGTGCGCAGGATGATGCGCGGATCTTCTTTTTGATCCGGATTTTCCATCAGCGCCTGCAGCGCATTGCCGGTGATGTTGAGGATGGCCTGTATGAGCTGGTCGGGATCAGCCTTGAGTTCGGGCAGCGAGGGATCGTAGTCGCGGCGTATCTGCACGCGGCCCTCGGCCTCCACCAGCATCAGCGAGCGCACGCGCTCCAGGCATTCATGGATGTTCACCGGCTGCATTTCCGGCAGCTTGCGCGGGCCCAGCATGCGGTCCGCCAGGTTACGCAGGCGGTCCGTCTCTTCCACGATGATGTTGGTGTATTCGCTGAGGTCGGAGTCCGGCAGGGTCTTGGCCAGCAGCTGCGCCGCGCCGCGTATGCCGCCCAGCGGGTTCTTGATCTCGTGGGCGACGCCGCGCACCAGGGCACGCGTGGCCTGGTGGTTGGCCAGCAGCGATTCTTCGCGCGAGATGCGCAGCAGGCGGTCCATCTGCTGCATCTCCATCAGCAGGGCCATGGGCTCGCCCGGCGTCATCAGGGGCGCCACCGTGTAGTCCACGATGATTTCCTGGGTGCCTATGCGCACATGGGCTTCGCGCTGGGTGAAGGGATGGGCCGTGGCCAGGGTGTCGCGCAGGGCGGTGGCGGTGTCGCGCTCACCCAGCTCGATGAAGATGTCGGTCAGTGGTGCGCCCACGGCCCGGGCCCGGCTGATGGCCAGCAGGGCTTCGGCGGCCGGGTTGAGGTAGCGCACGATGAGGGCGGCGTCGACCAGAAGCACGGCGGTGCTCAGGTTTTCTAGCAGCCGTTTGGGTAAGTTGTTGTCCTGCATGGAATCCTGTCGGCGGCGGTGAGTCGGCCTGGCAGTGCGGCATAGGGGGTAGGGCTTGGCACGACCCCGGCTAAAGAACGTCTTGCCGGAGTCTCAGCAATAAGTGCACCAACCCGGCTCAGCCCCGCTGCATCAGCATGGTGCATGGATTTGCCGCACTGGTGTCCGCCCTTCGCGCCCCAAGCAAAGCACTGCATTGGTGCGTTTGCACCAAATATGAGCATAGACTCTGGGCTCGCTGCTGTCCTTTCCTTATTGGCCGTCTGGCCGCCCGCCGGGGCGGGCAGTACAATTGCGCGCTTTTTACCCAGCCGCCACTACGTCCTCCGTGACCCGTGTCAGCCAGATTCCGGGCCCGCCCGGTGGAGCCTCCATGTCCAGCACCCAACCCAAGGTCGGTTTTGTCAGCCTCGGCTGTCCCAAGGCCCTGGTGGATTCCGAACGCATCCTTACCCAGCTCAAGGCCGAGGGTTACCAGGTCTCGCCTTCCTATGAGGATGCCGACCTGGTGGTGGTGAACACCTGCGGTTTCATCGACTCCGCTGTGCAGGAGTCGCTGGATGCCATCGGCGAAGCCCTGGCGGAAAACGGCAAGGTCATCGTCACCGGCTGCCTGGGCAAGAAGGAGGACACCATACGCGAGGTGCATCCCTCGGTGCTCAAGGTCACCGGCCCGCATGCTTATGAAGAAGTCATGGGGGCGGTGCATGAATACCTGCCGCCCAAGCACGATCCCTTCATGGACCTGGTGCCGCCGCAGGGCATACGCCTGACGCCCAAGCACTACGCCTATCTCAAGATTTCCGAAGGCTGCAACCATCGCTGCACTTTCTGCATCATTCCCTCCATGCGTGGCGACCTGGCCTCGCGTCCGGTGGGCTCGGTGCTGCAGGAAGCGGAAAACCTGGCCAAGGCCGGCGTGAAGGAATTGCTGGTGATTTCGCAGGACACCAGCGCCTATGGCGTGGACCTGAAATACAAGCTGGATTTCTGGGGCGGCCGCCCGGTGAAGACGCGCATGAAGGAAATGTGCGAGGCGCTGGGTTCGCTGGGCGTGTGGGTGCGCCTGCACTATGTCTATCCCTATCCGCATGTGGACGAGATCATTCCGCTGATGGCGGAGGGAAAAATCCTGCCTTACCTCGATATTCCCTTCCAGCATGGCAGCCCCAGCGTGCTCAAGCGCATGAAGCGTCCCGCGCATGCCGAGAACACGCTGGAGCGCATCCACAAATGGCGCGACATCTGCCCCGAGCTGACCATACGCTCCACCTTCATTGTCGGTTTCCCGGGTGAGACCGAAGCAGAATTCCAGGAGCTGCTGGACTGGCTGCAGGAAGCGCAGCTGGATCGCGTCGGCTGCTTCACCTATTCCGAAGTGGAAGGCGCCACCGCCAACGACCTGCCGGATCCGGTGCCCGAGGCCGTGAAGCAGGAACGCTATGAGCGTTTCATGCAGCTGGCCGCGGAAATTTCCGCGGAGCGCCTGGCGCGCAAGATCGGTACGGAAATCGACGTGCTGGTCGACGAGATCGACGAGGAAGAAAAAGTCATCATCGCCCGCTCCAAGGCGGATGCACCGGAAATCGACGGCAATGTCTTCATCGAGCGTGAAGATCTCTCCGGCGTCAAGCCCGGCGACATCCTGCGCGTGCGCGTGACGGATGCCAATGAGTACGACCTTTTTGCCGAGTGATGGCGGCTGCCTGACCCGTTCCGGGTAGTACTACGGATTGACAGGGAAATGCCGGTCGCCTAGCGTGGCTTCGCCAAACCATCACAGGGGTTTTTCATGATTAAAAAAGCGCTTCTGGCAGCCATGCTGGCTGTTCCTTCCTTTGCCATGGCTGATGTCTATTTCGTGGCTGGTGGTGCCTTCGGCTCCACCGATATGGCGGATGTGAAAGGCGAGGTTTACGACTCCAACGGCATTCCGGCTTCAACGGATGAGGATTTCCAGCGTGCCGTGGTCGGCTTCGGCGTGGATATCAACCGTAACCTGGCCATCGAAGCGACTTATATGACGCAGGCGGAAGCGGTGGTTGAAGATGATGTCGGTGCCGGCTCGTCGCTCAAGTTCAAGCACAGCAATGTGCAGCTGGCCGCTATCGGCAAGCTGCCGCTGGGCGCGCAGTTTTCCCTGCTGGGCAAGCTGTCGGCGAATATCGCACCGACGGAAGCCAAGGCTGTGATTCCCCCCGCCGGCTATTACTACGATGAAAAGGGCACGGATGTGTACCTCGGCTTTGGCCTCGGTGCTTCCTTCCAGGCCACGGATGCCGTTGGCATCCAGGTGATGCTTGAGCGCATCCAGCTCACTGATGTCGTGGATGAGGCGCAGCTGAACAGCAATGACCTCGATGTAGACCAGGTTTCCGTGGCCGTGAAATTCGGTTTCTGATCCGGGCTCTGCAAAAAACAAAACGGACCGCTTGCGGTCCGTTTTGTTTTTGGGCCTGATACGGCCTTTGCCGGCCAGTAATCGCCGCCATGCAGGAGATCACCGCCATGCAGGAAACCCCGGTCACCGCCGCCGACGGCCACCGTTTCAATCTCCGTCTTTTCCCGTCCGCCACCGCCCGCGCCGTCTTTGTGCTCTGCCCCGCCATGGGGGTGGGGGCCTCCTATTACGACCGCTTTGCCGAAGCGCTGTCCGCGCAGGGATTCCATGTCGCCGTCACCGACCTGCGGGGCCAGGGCAGCAGTTCCTGGCGCGCCTCGCGTGAAGTCGACTGGGGCTATGCGCGCATGGTGGAGCAGGACTGGCCGGCACTGACCGCTGCCGTGCAGGCGCAGTGGCCGGGCCTGCCTTTGTATTTCCTGGGGCACAGCCAGGGCGGCCAGCTGGCGCTGCTTTTCCTGGCGCACCGCCCACAGGGTGTGGCCGGCGTGCTGACCATTGCCTGCGGCAGCACCTATTTTCGGGGGTGGCCATTTCCGCAGAGTCTGAAAATACTGGCGCAAACGCAGATGGTGCGGCTGCCGGCCGCGGCGCTGGGCTATTTCCCCGGCGCCAAGCTGGGTTTCGGCGGCCTGCAGGCACGCACGGAAATGGCGGACTGGGCCAATGCCGGCGTGCATGGCCGCTATGACCTGGTGGATGCCGGACTGGATTACGAGCAGGCCCTGAAAACGGTGCAGACACCGGCCTGGCTGTTTTCCCTGGATGGCGATGCCTTCGCGCCCGCGGGCGCAGCCGCTTTCCTGGCCGGCAAGCTGTCCCACGGACGGCATGTGCATCTCGGGGCTACCGAACTCCCCGTCGGCGCGCGCGACCATTTCCGCTGGAGCCGCCATCCCGATGTCGTGATCCCGCATCTGCTGCTGCATTCGGGGCTGCGCTGAAGCGCATGACCGGAGCGGCCAGCCTGCGTTGAAAAATAAAATACAACGGACACAGGCATGAGCAAACCCAATCTGGAGCCCCTGATCGGCATCTATCTCACGGTCAAGGATTCGCTGGAATTCGCAGAAAAGAAGAACGCCATCATCACGGCCTTCATCAGCAGTATCATCTTCGCCGTGTTCCGCTATGCCAGCGATACCTGGCTGATGGATTACCTGGTCACGCGCATCTATCTCGCGGAATTCCTGGTCTTCCTTTTCCTGGGGCTGCTCACCGCGATTTTCTCCTTCCTGCCCCAGACGCGGCGCTTCTGGGATTTCGCCGACCGCCGCGCGCTGGAATCCAGCAACCTGCTGTATTTCGGCGACCTCGAACGCATCAGCCCCAAGACCCTGGTGGATTTCCTGTTTCCGGAAGGGTCGGCCTCGGCGCAGGAAGCCAAGCTGCGTTACGACTACGCGCAACAGGTGGTGATCAATTCCTTCATCGCCACGCGCAAATATTTCCTGTCGCGCATGGCCATCTGGATGGCGGTGTGTGCCTTGCTCACGCCCTTGCTGGGACTGCCTTTGTTTTTTGCGCTGGATCCGCAATCACCCTGGGTGAAACGCCGCCTGCGTCCCGGGAGCGTGATGGACCAGGAACGGGCGGCGGTGCTGGCCGCCGCCGCGGAACTGAAAGCCGGTTCCTGACGAAGCTGATGTAAAGAAAGGCTTCAGAGCACCACGGTCAGCGCCGTGCCGGCCTGTTCGCTGCAGACGCGGGAGAGCAGGGCGGGCAGCGTCTCACCGGTGGTGTTGCAGACCCAGCCGCCATCCTTGTGCCCGCAATGGAAGCCGCCGGAGCGTGCCGCCACCCAGATTTCACGGGTGGCGATCTGGCGGTTGATGATGACCTTGCTGCTGTTCTCGAAAGTCAGCGTGAGGATGCCGCCGGCCATCTCGAAATCGATGTCATGCTCGTCCTGCAGGGCCTCTACGGCTTCCTCTATGGCCTGCAGCGTGGCATCGGCGGCCTGGTTGAATTCGGATTCGGTCATGGCAGGTCCTGTGAAGAGGGCGGGAGGACGGGGCGGGCATGATAGCCCCGGCTGGAAAGCCCTGTCATGCCGGGCGCCGGCCGTTATAATCCCCGGCCCTGTCCCGTTTTCCTGGTGCCGCCATGTCCCGTCCCGCCCTGCTGCGTCCTGCCTCGGCCTTGCTGCTGGCACTGGGCTTGTCCCTGGGCCTGGCGGCCTGTGGCCAGAAAGGCCCGCTCTACCTGCCGCCGCCGGCCCCCGCTGCGGCCCCGGCCGCTGCGCCGGCAACAGAGTCGTCCGCCGAGCAGGATAAGGACAAAGAAAAGAACACCGCACCCGCTTCCTCTTCTCCGGCCGCGCCTGCGGCCCAGCCCTGAGTTGTTTATGGATCATTTCAGCTACCGCGACGGCGAGCTTTTTGCCGAACAGCTTCCCCTGGCCCGCCTGGCCCAGCGTTTCGGCACCCCGGCCTATGTCTATTCCCGCGCCGCGCTGGAGCAGCATTATCGCGCCTTTGACGACGCCTTTGCCGGCATTCCGCACCAGGTCTGCTATGCGGTGAAAGCCAATTCCAATATCGCCGTGCTGAATGTGCTGGCGCGTCTGGGTGCCGGTTTCGACATCGTCTCCGGCGGTGAGCTGGAGCGTGCCCTGGCCGCCGGCGCCGAACCGGGCCGTATCGTGTTCTCCGGCCTGGGCAAGCAGGAAGCCGAGATCGCCCGTGCGCTGGAAGTCGGCATTGCCTGCTTCAATGTCGAGTCCGATGCCGAGATCGACCGCATCAATGAAGTGGCCCTGCGCCTGGGCAAGACCGCGCCCATCTCCCTGCGCGTGAACCCGGACGTGGATGCGCAGACGCATCCCTATATCTCCACCGGCCTCAAGGAAAACAAGTTCGGCATCGATATCGCGATTGCCACTGAAGTCTATTTGCGAGCCCAGAAGCTGCCCGGCCTGCGCATTGTCGGCATCGACTGCCATATCGGTTCGCAGCTGACCCAGACCACGCCCTTCGTGGATGCGCTCAAGCGCGTGCTGGAAATGGTGGATACGCTGGCCGCCCACGGCATCGTCATCGAGCACCTGGATATCGGTGGCGGCCTGGGTGTGCGCTACCGCGAAGAGCAGCCGCCGTCGCCGGGTGAATATGCCCAGGCCCTGCTGCCCCTGCTCAAGGACCGTCGCCTCAAGATTTACATGGAACCGGGCCGTGCCATCGCCGCCAATGCCGGCGTGCTGCTGACCCGGGTCGAGTTCCTGAAGCCCACGGCGCACAAGAATTTCGCCATCATCGATGCCGCCATGAACGACCTCATCCGTCCCTCGCTCTATGGCGCCTGGATGGACATCGTGCCCCTGCGTCCGCGTCATGACGGCACCTCCGCCCGGGTCTATGACATCGTCGGCCCGGTCTGTGAAACCGGCGACTTCCTGGGCAAGGAACGTGAGCTGGCTATCGAGGCCGGCGACCTGCTGGCTGTGAAGGGGGCGGGTGCCTATGGCTTTGTCATGAGCTCCAACTACAACACCCGCGGCCGTGCCGCCGAGGTGATGGTGGATGGGGAGCAGGCCTATCTGGTGCGTCGTCGCGAGACGGTGGCTGACCAGATCGGCCTGGAATCGCTGCTTCCATGACGTTCGGGCCGGGCTAAGCCCGACCCGAACACGCCCATTCCGGCGCATGTCCGGAATGGGCTCCGCCGCAGGCGCTGAGCCTGGCTTTTACGTTTTTGCCGGATTCCCCGGCGGTTTTGGTCTGCATGGGCCGCAGGTCCGGGGTATCACTCCGCCGCAGGCGCAACATCTCTATCCCCTCCGGTTTGCAGGGTTTTTCCCCCGTTTTCCGGCTTGAACCCGTTCCCCCGGCCCCCCAGAATAGCCAGCAAGTGCGGGCTTTTATGCGGTGGCAGCCAGCCGCCCGGAGCCTGCGGGGCCTTGCGCCCTACAGCATCAGGAGACCGTGATGCGTCTGGAATTCACCAAGATGCACGGCCTCGGCAATGATTTCGTGGTGATCGACCTGGTCAGCCAGCGCGTGGCGCTGGAGGCCGAGCAGATCCGGCAGCTGGCCGACCGCCATTTCGGCGTCGGCTTCGACCAGCTCCTGCTGGTGGAACCGCCGGACACGCCCGAGGTGGATTTCCGCTACCGCATCTTCAATGCCGACGGATCCGAAGTGTCGCAATGCGGCAACGGCGCGCGCTGCTTCGCCCGTTTCGTACGCGACCGCCGCCTCACCGCCAAGAAGGTGCTGAAGGTGGAAACTGCCAGCGGCATCATCGAGCTCAGCATCAATGACGAAGGCTGGGTGCGCGTGGACATGGGCGCGCCGCGTTTCGCGCCGGCTGAGATTCCCTTTGTCGCCGACAGTGAAGCGCTGACCTACCAGGTGGACGTGGATGGCCAGCGTGTCGAGCTCGCCACCGTCAACATGGGCAATCCGCATGCCGTGCTGCGCGTCGACAATGTCGATACCGCGCCCGTGCCCACGCTGGGACCGGCGCTGGAAAACCATGCGCGCTTCCCCGAGCGTGTGAATGTGGGTTTCATGCAGGTGCTGGATGAAGGCCATATCCGCCTGCGTGTCTTCGAGCGCGGCAGCGGTGAAACCCTGGCCTGCGGCACCGGCGCCTGCGCGGCAGCGGTGGCCGGTATACGCCAGGGCTGGCTCAAGAGCCCGGTGTCGGTGCGGCTGCCCGGTGGCGAGCTGGAAATCCGTTGGGAAGGCGAGGGCCAGTCCGTCATCATGACCGGACCCACCGCCAAGGTGTTTGAAGGCATCCTGCGTCTGCCGGACCTCAAGCCCGCTGTGCGCGACGCCGATAACGGCAACGGCGGTGGCAAGGGCCGGAGCAATGGCCGGGGGCGTGGCAACGGTGAAGGCCGGCGCCGCCGCAAATCCTGATTTTTAAAGCAGCGCTGCTGCAGCGGTCACTATTACAACAAGGAAGCGATCATGTCCGGAGATTTCCCCACAGAAGCGCAGGTGGCCGCCTACCTCAAGGCGCACAAGGATTTCTTCGAGCGCCATCCGGACCTGCTGACCGAATTGTCGGTGCCGCATGCCAGCGGCAGCGCGGTGTCCCTGGTGGAACGCCAGGTCGGCGTGCTGCGCGAGCGCAATGTCGAGCTGCGTGAACGCCTGGGCCGCCTGCTGGAAGTGGCGCGTGAAAACGACATGCTCTTCGAAAAAATGCGCGGCCTCATCCTGGCCCTGCTGGAAGCGCGCAGCATTGTCGAAGTGGCCGCGGCGCTCGAGCGCGAACTCAAAGCCCGCTTCAATTCCGAATATGTCAGCTTCCTGCTCTTCGACGTGAAGGGCATTACCGGCGCGGCGCAGAGCGTGGCGCTGGCCGACGCGCAGGACCATGTGCCGGCGCTGGTGAAAGGCCGCCAGGCCATAGCCGGCCAGCTGCGTCGTGAAGAACTCACCTTCCTCTTCGGCCATGAGGGCGAGCAGGTGAAATCCTGCGCCGTGGTGCCGCTGCAGGCCGAGCGCCCGCTGGGCCTGCTGGCCATAGGCTCCAG
>DASUXS010000457.1:0-3846 GCA_036377855.1 Moraxellaceae bacterium | reverse complement strand
GATGACCTGCGCAAGTGGTACGAGACCTGGTATGCGCCCAACAATGCCACGCTGGTGGTGGTGGGTGACGTGCAGCCGGCGGCGGTCAAGGCTCTGGCCGAACAGTATTTCGCCGCCATTCCGGCCCGTGCGCTGCCACCGACGCGGCTGCCACTGGAGCTGCCGGAGCCGGGCGAGCGCAGCATGACCCTGCGCCTGCCGGGCAAGGTGCCCGCGCTGTATATCGGTTTCAACGTTCCTTCCCGCAACAGCGGCTCCGCCGCGGACGCTGACAGTCTGCGCATGCTGCTGGGCGTCATGGATGGCGGCATCAGCGCGCGCCTGGAAACCCGCCTGGTGCGCGAGAAACGCATTGCCGCCGCCATCGCCTCCAGCTATGACGCGTTTGCCCGCGGCGATTCCCTGTTCGGCATCCGTGCAGTGCCGGCCCCTGGCCACAGCCTGGACGAACTGCAGGCCGCCATCCTCAGCGAAATCGAAAGCCTGAAAACGGAAAAGATCGAGCCGGACGAGCTGAGCCGTGTCTACGCCAGCTTCCTGTCCAGTGATGTGTTCGCGCGCGATTCGATACAGGAACAGGCCGACAGCATCGGCCGCCTGGAAAGCGTGGGCCAGAGCTGGCGCATGATGGATGAGTGGCCGCTGGCCCTGAAAAAAGTGACGGCGGACGATGTGCGCGCCGCCGCGGTGAAATTCCTGGTGCCGGCTCGCCGCACCGTATTGCGCCTGGAGCCCACGGCCCTGGCCACCACGAACAAGGCCGGTGATGAAAAGGCCAGGGCCGCCGGGGGCCAGCCATGAAAAAGCGATTGCCTGCCCTGCTGCTGGTGCTAGCCAGCAGTGCCCATGCCGGCCATGAAGGCCAGTCGGTGGCACCGGGACCGGTGACGGCCCTGGACAAGCTGTCCAGCCTGCGGCAGCTGCCTGCCACACCGACCCTGCGCCGCAGCGTGGCGGTGCAGCAATGGACGACACAGAACGGTGCCCGCGTTTATTTCGTGGAGGCGCATGAGCTGCCCATGCTGGACCTGCGCCTGGTCTTCGATGCCGGCGGTGCGCGTGACGGTGCGCTGGGCGGCCTGGCCTCCACGGTCAGCCGCATGCTGGAGGAAGGCACGGCCACGCGCGACACGTCGGCGATTGCCCGCAGCTTCGAGGCCGTGGGCGCCGAGTTTGATACCGGCTCCTATCGCGACATGGCTGTCGCCGAGCTGCGCGTGCTCAGTGATCCCGCCTATCGTGATCCGGCGCTGGAGGTGTTTGCCGATGTGGTGGCGCATCCGCAATTCCCGGAGGCGCCTTTCAACCGCATCATGCAGAGCAACGAGATCGGCCAGCAGCAACAGGAGCAATCTCCTGCCGCGATTGCCGGCCGCCTTTTCTACAAGGCGCTTTACGACACGCATCCTTACGCACAGCCGCCGACAGGTTCGCGTGAAACACTGTCCAAGATACGCCGCGAAGACCTGCAGGCTTTCCACCAGCGCTATTACGTGGCGCGCAATCTCACCATCGCCCTGGTCGGCGATCTTTCCCGCCGCGATGCCGAGGCCCTGGCGGAGCGTGTCAGTGCACCGCTGGCGGCCGGTGAGGCCGCGCCGGCACAGCTGCCGGTGAAGCCCCTGGCCAAGGCCCGCCACCTGCACCAGGCATTCCCTTCGACACAGACACATATCATGGTCGGCGCTCCTGGCATTGCCTATGGCGATCCCGACTACTACGCGCTTGCAGTGGGCAATGAAATCCTGGGTGGCGGCGGTTTCACCTCGCGCCTGATGAACGAGATACGGCAGAAGCGCGGACTCACTTATGGTGTCTATTCCGGTTTCACGCAGATGCGCGTGCCCGGCCCTTTTGTCATCAATCTGTCCACGCGCAGCGAGCAGGCTGACGAGGCTTTGAAAATCACGCGCCAGGTGCTGGCGGAGTTCGTGAAGAACGGTCCCGATGCCAATGAAGTGGGTGAGGCCAAGGCCAATATCGTCGGTGGTTATCCGCTGAGCACGGCCAGCAACAGCAGCATTGTCGGCTTCCTTGGCGCCATGGGCTTTTATGGCCTGCCGCTGGATTATCTCGACAGCTACGTCAGCCGCATCCAGGCGGTGACGCCGGAGCAGGTCAAGGATGCCTTCCGCCGCCATGTCGATCCGTCGCGCCTCCTGGTGGTGACGGTGGGGAAGACCAAGTCGTGAGTCGCGGTGGCAGCGGCAGCAATATGCTGCGCATCGTCGGCGGCAAATGGCGCAGCCGGCGCCTGCGCTTTGTCGATGCCGAAGGCCTGCGTCCCACGCCCGACCGCGTCCGTGAAACCCTGTTCAACTGGCTGCAGTTCGAGATCAATGGCGCGCATTGCCTGGATGCCTTTGCTGGCAGCGGCGCGCTGGGCTTCGAGGCGCTGTCGCGCGGTGCGGCCAGCGTGGTGATGCTGGAAAAGCAGAAGCCGCAGTTCCAGGCCCTGCAGACGGCTGCGCAGGAATTGCAGGCGGAAAACCTGACCCTGTTGAATGGTGATGCGCTGGCCCTGCTGCGTGCATCCGCCGCCTGGCAGCCGGCCGGCGGCTTCGATGGAATTTTTCTTGATCCGCCTTTCCACAAGTCGCTGCTGCCGGAAATCTGTGCTGTACTTCTGGAACGCGGGCTGTTGAAACCGGATGCTTTTGTCTACGTCGAATCGGAAAGCGACTGGACCACGCTGGCACTGCCCGCTGCGTTTACAGTGCAGAAACAAACCCGTGCCGGATTGGTCCAGGCCTATCTGGCGCGCTACCAGCCAGAGGGGGTGTCACCATGACGTCTTCTGTTGCAGTGGCTGCAGCCGAATTTCCGGCCGGCATTTTCAGCAGCCCTTTCCGTCCCGCCTGGTGGCTGCGCAATGCGCATGCCCAGACCCTGTTCTCCAATTTCTTCCGTCGTCCTCCGCGGGTGCCGCGCGAGCGTGAAACGCTGGCGCTGCCCGACGGGGATTTCCTGGACCTGGACTGGCATTACCCGCCGGACTGGCGTGACGGCCAGCCGCTGGTGCTGGTGGTGCACGGTCTCTCCGGCTCCAGCGAATCGCATTATGTGCTGGGCCTGCAGTCGGCGCTGTCGGCGCAGGGCTGGGCCAGCCTGGCGCTGAACTGCCGTGGCGCCAGCGGGCGCCAGAACAACCTGCCACGCGGCTACCACGCCGGCTCCAGCGACGACCTGCAACAGGTGCTGCTGCATGTCGCCAGCCGTTTCCCGGCTTCGCCACGCGCCATCGTCGGCTACTCCCTGGGCGGCAACATGACGCTGAAGATGCTGGGCGAGGCCGATCCCGTGGTGCCGCTGCTGGCCGGCGTCGCCGTGTCGGTGCCGCTGCTGCTGCCGGTCTGCGCCGACCGCATGGATACGGGTTTCTCCCGCGTCTACCGCAAGCATTTCATGACCGAGCTGGTGGCGTATTGGGAAGCCAAGATGCAGCACCTGCAGAAGGCGGGTGACGACCAGGCCGCCAGCCGCGTGCGCGAACAGCTCAAGCGCGGCCCCTTCCACTCCTTCTGGCAGTTCGACAACGATCTCGTGGCGCCGCTGCACGGCTTCAACGATGTGCACGACTATTACAGCCGCTCCAGCGCCCGCCAGTTCCTGCGCCGCATCAGCGTGCCCACGCTGGTGATACAGGCGCATGACGATCCCTTCATGACGCCGGGGGTGTTGCCTGCGGCGGATGAGTTGTCGCCGTCCGTGCATTTCGAACTTTGCCGCCAAGGTGGCCATGTCGGGTTCATCGAGGGGGGCTCGCCGCGTGATCCGCGCTATTACCTGGAGCGGCGCATTCCGGAATTCCTGAAGGGGCGCCTGAGCCGGCAGTGAATGATTCGC
>DASUXS010000456.1:0-4686 GCA_036377855.1 Moraxellaceae bacterium | reverse complement strand
CTCCTTTACATGAAGGGCACCCCCCAGTTCCCGCAGTGCGGTTTCTCCGCCCGTGCCGTCGAGGCCCTGATGCAGGTCGGCGAGCCCTTCGCCTATGTGAACATCCTGGAAAACCCGGAAATCCGTTCCACCCTGCCGCGCATCGCCAACTGGCCCACCTTCCCCCAGCTCTGGGTGAAGGGCGAGCTCATCGGCGGCAGCGACATCGTGCTGGAAATGGCCCAGAAGGGTGAGCTGGCTCCGCTGATCAAGGAAGCCGCCGCAGCCGCCAAGGCCTGAGCCGTTTCCCGCTTAAGAAGCTGAATCAATGAAAAGCCCGGCCGATGCCGGGCTTTTTTATGGGCGCTCCCAAACTCCGGCTCTCCGCCTTTCCTGTCCATCCCTGTCGCCCCGGCGCAAGCCGGGGCCCAGTGCCTTTAGCGGCTTAGGAACTGGAAAAGCCCCCTGAATGATTCGCTGCATTCACCTTTGCGGGCCAGCCTTGCGCTGTTTAAGGCCGGTGCGTCTTTGCAGTGCCTGCTTTTGAGGCGGCCCGTGGTGCGCGTGCACGGGCTGCACCACAAACGGGCTGCCGTCATCCTTCTGTAGCGCCAAAGCCTGATTCTGCCGTCTGTCGCCCTGCTGGCATGGAGCCTGCATTTGTCCATGCACAGGGGCATGCACGAGCCGCCGTTCCAGAGCGCGATTACATGAGTGCCAAGGCACGTTTTTACGACGAGATGTTTGCAGCACCCGGCCATATCCGTCCGGGTTACAAGGCCTTCGCGGACTGGCTGCATGCCAGGCCGGAGGAGGAACTGGCGCAGAAGCGTGCCGAGGCGGACTGGCTGTTCCGCCGCGTCGGCATCACCTTCGCCGTTTATGGCGACAAGGAAGGCAGCGAGCGCCTGATTCCCTTCGATACCGTGCCCCGCATCATTCCCGCGACGGAATGGGAGATGGTGTCGCGCGGCCTGCGCCAGCGCGCGCTGGCCCTGAATCTTTTCCTGCACGATGTCTACCACGAGCAGAACATCCTCAATGCCGGCGTGATTCCGCCCGAGCAGGTGCTGACCAACCAGGACTACCAGCTGGCCATGCAGGGCCTGACCCTGCCCAACAAGGTGTATTCGCATATCGCCGGCATAGACCTGGTGCGTGACGGCAAGGGCGATTACTACGTGCTGGAAGACAATCTGCGCACCCCCAGCGGCGTCTCCTACATGCTGGAAAACCGCAAGATGATGATGCGGCTTTTCCCCGAACTGTTTGCCGTGCATGCCGTGGCCCCGGTGGAACATTACCCGGCGCTGCTGCTTGAAACCCTGCGCGAAGCGGCACCGGCCGGCATCCACGATCCCACCGTGGTGGTGCTGACACCGGGCCGCTACAACTCCGCCTATTTCGAACATGCCTTCCTTGCACAGCAGATGGGCGTGGAGCTGGTGGAAGGGCCGGACCTTTTCGTGAAAGACGGCTATGTCTATCTGCGCACCACCTCCGGCCCGCGCCGTGTCGACGTGATCTACCGCCGTATCGACGACGCCTTCCTGGACCCGCTGGCCTTCCGCCCCGACTCGGTGCTGGGTGTGCCCGGCCTGCTCTCGGTCTACCGCGCCGGCCGCATCGCCATCACCAATGCCGTGGGCACCGGTGTTGCGGATGACAAATCGATTTATCCCTATGTGCCGGACATGATCCGTTTCTATCTGTCCGAAGAACCCATCCTCAACAATGTGCCGACCTGGCAGCTGCGCAAGCCGGATGAATGCGAGCATGTGCTGGCCAATCTGTCCGAGCTGGTGGTGAAGGAAGTCCACGGCTCCGGGGGTTACGGCATGCTGGTGGGACCGGCCGCCTCCAAGGCGGAAATCGCGGCCTATCGCGAACGCATAATCGCCAATCCTTCGGAATTCATTGCCCAGCCCACGCTGGCTTTGTCCACCTGCCCGACCTTCGTGGAAGCGGGTATTGCACCGCGCCATATCGACCTGCGTCCCTTTGTGCTGTCGGGGCGCGAGGTGCGCATGGTGCCGGGCGGGTTGACGCGTGTGGCGCTGAAGGAAGGATCGTTGGTGGTGAATTCTTCGCAGGGCGGGGGCACCAAGGACACCTGGGTACTGGAAAACGGAGGGCGTGCCTGATGCTCAGCCGTACCGCCGGATGCATTTACTGGATGTCGCGCCAGATGGAGCGTGCCGAGAACATCGCCCGCGTTCTTGATGTCAGCTCGCAGATGGCCCTGATGCCGGGTGGCCTGGGTCGCGAGCAGGTGCAGGCACCTCTGGAGATCACGGGCATGCGCGAAGCCTTTGTGGCCTCGGGCGTGAAAGCCACGCCGGACGAGATCGCGTTGTTCTTCGCGCTCAATCCCAACAACAGCTCCAGCATCTATACCTGCCTGCGCCAGGCCCGTGAAAACGGCCATGTGGTGCGTGGCAAGATCACCGGTGAGATGTGGGAGACACTGAATGCCACCTGGCTGGAAGTGCAGGGCATGTCGCGCGACAAGCTCAAGCGCATGGGCCTGTCGCGTTTCCTGGACTGGGTGAAGGAGCGTTCGCATCTTTTCCGCGGCGCCACCTTCGGCACCATGCGCCGCAATGATGCTTTCCACTTCGCGCGGCTTGGCACTTTCCTGGAGCGCGCCGACAACACCGCGCGCATCCTGCTGGTGAAGGCCCCGGCCTTCGTGCTGGAAAAAGACCATAACGCCGCCAGCGACTACTACCAGTGGGCTTCGCTGCTGCGTTCGCTGTCGGCCTTCGAGGCCTACCGCGATATCTATCGCGACAGCATAGAACCCGCCAAGGTCGCGGAAATGCTGCTGCTGCGCGAAGACCTGCCGCGCTCGCTGCATGCCTGCTTCAATGAAATCACGCCCACGCTGGACAGCATCAAGGGCGACAGCGGAAAGGAAGCCCAGCGGCTTGCCGCCGAATTGCATGCGCGCCTGCGCCATGCCCGTATCGAGGATGTGTTGACGGAAGGACTCCAGAACTGGTTGCAGCGCTTTCTTGCTGATACCTACGAGTTGGGCGCACGCATACAGCGTGCATACCTTGAGGCTGTTTAAGCCGGAGTCCCCATGATTCTCACGATCAACCACGAAACCGTTTACCGTTACGACGCGGCGGTGAACCACAGCACGCAATACCTGCGCCTGACCCCGCCCGATGGCGAGGGCCAGCGCGTGCTGGAATGGAAGCTGGAACTGCCCACCCCCGCCACCACGGCCGAAGATGCCTTCGGCAACATCCTGCATGTGCTCACCCTGGACATGCCGCATTCGGAAATCCGTATCCGTGCCACCGGCATCGTGGAAACCGATGACGGCGAGCGCATGAGCTTTGGTGGCGGTGATCCGCGCCCCTATCTGCGCAGCACGCGCCTCACCGGCATGAGCCCGGACATGGTGCGCTTTGCCGAACCCTATCGCGACGGCATGGCCAGTGTGGAGGGGGTGGAGGCGCTGGCGCATGCGGTGCATGCCTGGATGCAGTTTGAAGAAGGCGCCACCCATGCCGCCACCACGGCGGCCCAGGCCTTTGAAGTGGCCAGCGGTGTCTGCCAGGACTATGCGCACATTTTTGTCGCCTGCTGCCGCCATCTCGGCGTGCCGGCGCGCTATGTCAGCGGCTATGTGCATTCGCCGGGGGCGCGCAACAACCATGTCGCCACCCATGCCTGGGCGGAAGCCTGGCTGGAAGACCGCTGGTGGAGTTTTGATGTCACCCACCGCAGCCGCGCCGATGCCGGCCATCTCAAGCTGGCCGTGGGCATGGACTATATGGATGCCTGCCCGGTACGGGGCGTGCGCCGGGGCGGTGGCGGCGAGATCATGCTGGCGGAAGTGAAGGTCATGCCTTCGCAGCCCGGCATGTCGGCGGAGCAGATCGCCATGATGATCGAACAGCAGCAACAGCAGCAGCAATAAACGGAAACGGCAATGACTTACTGTGTGGCGATGAAGCTGGCGGAAGGCCTGGTGATGGCTTCCGATTCCCGCACCAATGCGGGCGTGGACCATATCGCCACCTTCTGCAAGATGGCGGTGTTCGAACATCCGGGGCAGGCGGTGATCACGCTGCTTTCCGCCGGCAACCTGGCCACCACGCAGAGCACCATCACGCTGCTGCGCCAGCGCATACACAGCGATGGCGAGCATGTCTTCAACCAGAAGTCCCTGTACGACGTGGCCTGCCTGGTCGGAGCCACCTTGCGTGAAATCATAGAGCGGGATTCACCGCGGGTACCGCGCCAGGACGGCATAGATTTCGGCTCGTCCTTCCTGCTGGGCGGCCAGATCAAGGGTGAGGACGTGCGCCTCTTCAATATCTATCCGCAGGGCAATTTCATCGAGGCCTCCAGCGAGACCCCGTATTTCCAGATCGGCGAGAGCAAATATGGCAAGCCCATCCTGGACCGGGTGATACGCTACGAGACGCCCTTGAGCGAGGCCTCGAAATGCGTGCTGATCTCCTTTGATTCCACCATCAAGAGCAATGTCTCGGTGGGCCTGCCCATAGACCTGCTGCGTTATCGTGCCGACAGCCTGGTGGTGAAGGAGAAATTCCGCATCGCTGAAAGCGACCCCTATTTCCAGCATATCCGCCAGGAATGGTCTCAGGGCCTGCGCCGCATCTTTGAAAGCATTCCGGACCCGGACTGGGGGGCTTGATGCCGGTCCAGGGGTTGGGGGGGGGG
>DASUXS010000455.1:0-5986 GCA_036377855.1 Moraxellaceae bacterium | reverse complement strand
TGCCCGAGACCTCGCCCGCGCCACGCAGCGCGGTGGAGACCAGGTAGACGGCCACGGGATGGCCGTCCTCCAGCAGGGTCAGGGTCTGGTCGGCAATCGAGACCTGCAGCGACTTCATTGCAACTCCCACCCCTATTCCTCTTCCGGCTCCGACATCAGGCACTGTCGATAATGCTCGATGATGATACGCGCACCCTCCTCCACATTGTCCACCACGCGGAAGAGCTGCATGTCGTCGTCGCTGATGCAGCCGCCCTGCAGCATGGTGGTACGCATCCACTCCACCAGGCCGGCCCAGTAGTCGCTGCCCACCAGCACGATGGGGAAAGGCGCGGATTTGCCGGTCTGTATCAGGGTCAGGGCCTCGAACATCTCGTCCAGGGTGCCGAAGCCGCCGGGGAAGATGACAAAGGCGATGGCCTGCTTCATGAACATGAACTTGCGCACGAAGAAGTAGCGGAAATACAGGCTGATGTCCTGGTAGGCGTTGGCCAGCTGCTCATGCGGCAGGGAGATGTTCAGGCCTATGGAGCGCGCGCCCTGGTTGAAGGCGCCCTTGTTGGCGGCCTCCATGATGCCGGGGCCGCCACCGGTGATGACATTGAGTCCGGCCTGGGACAGCAGGCGGCCCATCTGCTCGGCCTGCTGGTAGTAAGGGGATTCCGGGGGAAGACGGGCGCTGCCGTAGATGACGGCAGCATGGGAAATCTTGATCAGGTGCTCGATGCCGTCGACCAACTCGGACTGTATGCGCAGCACACGCCAGGCTTCCGGCATTTTCTTGTCAAACATGGGTGACTCCGTTTTTTTCTTCTTTCAACGGAGTCTAGCAGTGCCGCGGCAGGCCATGGCAAAGCGCTTGGTATCAAGGGTGTGAGCGTAGCGATTTTCAGTGCAGGAGGCGGGGCTCGTCGTCGACCACCGTCACGCCGGCCTGCAGCTGCGTGGTCATCTGCACGCCGGCCCCTATCATGGCATTGGCCACCTGGGAGAGGTTGTCGCCCAGCAGGGAGCGCACCTCGGGGGAAAAACGGATGGCGACCAGGGGTTCGGAATTGCCGGGCGTGGAATCAGTGCGACGCAGCACCACCTCGCCTTCTTCGGTTTCCAGGATTTCAAGAAAAGCAGCAACAGACATGGAACATCTCAACAGCAACAGGAATGGCGAGGGGCTCAGAACTCCACGCGCTCGCTACGGAATTCACGGATGATGGCGACCAGCTCGCGCTGCCAGCCGGCAACGGCGTCCAGGTCGCCCGCCGACAGCGGCGCATCGTCAGCCACGCTGACCAGGCTGATGGCGCGACCCAGGCCTTCGGGTTCGTCTTCCGGTGCATCAGCCGGTTGGGGATCGGGGGCAATCAGGCAGAGCGCGTGGGCACGCAGCAAAGCGGCCAGCCAGGAAGCCGGCTGCTGCTCCAGCTGCTGCAGCACGGTGATTTCCGGCGCCACCTGGCCACGCGCGGCCATGGCGACACGTACATCCTCGCTGGCAAGCAGCTCGCCATTCAGCTTGTAGAAACGCACCAGTTCCTGCAGGAAGGCAACATAGGCGCCGTGCAGATGCAGGATGGCGGCTTCACGGCAGGACAACGCCTCGGCTTCCCAAGAAAACGTGTCCTTGGCCACCAGCAGCTGGCTGATGCGCTCCAACTGCAGCTTGGCGAAAAACAACTTCTGGTTGGTGCGGCCGGTATTGGGCTTGAGCCGGCCGGTATCGATGGCGCCTTTCATGGGACCTCGTGATGCATTTTTACAACGGGGGTGGTTCGCGGCTGAAGCCGCTCCTACGACATCGTCTCCATAGGAGCGGCTTCAGCCGCGAACCCACCTCACCTTATTTGGACTTGGCCGGTGTCACCACCCATTTGCCATTGGTGTAGAAAGCCTGCCAGCCCGTGGGCTTGCCGTCGACTTCCGTCACCACGTACTGCTCCTTGGTCTTGCGGCTGAAACGCAGCACCGCCTTGTTGCCTTCCTTGTCTTTCACCGGGGCATCCAGCAGGTAGCGGTGCTTTTCATCCAGCTTGTCCGCCACGCTCTTGAGTTCCTCGATGGTGGGCGCCCGCGTTTCGCGGTGCTTGGGGAACTGGCTGGCGGCCAGGAAAAGGCCGGCGGCGCCGTCGCGCAGCAGGAAGAAGTCGTCGGTCTTTTCGCATTTCAGATGCGGCATGGGAATCGGGTCCGCCTTGGGCGGCGCCGCCTCGCCATTGCGCAGCAGCTTGCGGGTATTGCCGCAGCTGGCATTGGTGCAACCGAAGTACTTGCCGAAACGGCCGGTCTTGAGCTGCATGTCGGAGCCGCATTTCTCGCATTCTATCACCGGGCCTTCATAGCCCTTGATGCGGTAATTGCCCTTCTCGACTTCAAAGCCGTCGCAGTCCGGGTTGTTGCCGCAGACATGCAGCTTGCGATGCTCGTCGATGAGGTAGCTGTCCATCGCAGTGCCGCATTTCTGGCAGCGATGACGCGCCAGCAGCTGCTTGGATTCGCTTTCCTCGTCGTTCTCGTCGATGGCGATGATCTCGCCACCCGGCACCAGGTTGATGGTGCCCTTGCAACGCTCTTTAGGCGGCAGCGCATAACCGGAGCAACCCAGGAAGACACCGGTGCTGGCGGTACGTATCTGCATGGGGCGGGCGCACAGCGGGCAGGGAATGTCCGTGGTCACCGGCTGGTTGCGGCGCATGCCGTCGTCCTGGCCGGCGTGCTCCAGGCGCTTCTTGAAGCCTTTGTAGAAATCGTTGAGGACTTTCTTCCAGTCCAGCTCGCCCTCGGCCACCTTGTCCAGCTCCTGCTCGAGCTCGGCGGTGAAGGCGTAGTCCATGAGGTCGTCGAAATTCTCGGTGAGGCGGTCGGTGACGATGTCACCCATCTTCTCAGCATAGAGGCGGCGGTTTTCCAGCTTCACATAGCCGCGCTCCTGGATGGTGGAGATGATGGCGGCATAGGTGGAAGGACGGCCTATGCCGCGCTTTTCCAGTTCACGCACCAGCGAGGCTTCGGTATAGCGCGCCGTCGGCTTGGTGAAATGCTGGCTGGGATCCAGCTTTTTCAGCGTCAGCACCTCGCCCACTTTCACATCGGGCAGCACCACGTCTTCCTTGTCCTTCTGCGCCGGCGCCATCACCTTGGTGAAGCCGTCGAACTTGAGGATGCGGCCGCGGGTGCGCAGCTCGAAATCGGCGGCATTCACCACCAGGCTGCTGGACAGGTATTCGGCATCCGGCATCTGGCAGGCGACGAATTGACGCCAGATCAGTTCATAAAGACGTTCGGCATCGCGTTCCAGGCCGCTGATATCGCCCGGCTTGGCATTCACATCGGAAGGACGTATGGCTTCGTGGGCTTCCTGCGCGCCTTCCTTGCTGGAATAGGCATTGGGCTTTTCCGGCAGGTATTTCTTGCCATAGCTGTCGGCGATGAAATCACGCGCCGCATTCACCGCATCCGCACTCAGATTGGTGGAGTCGGTACGCATATAGGTGATATGGCCGGCTTCATACAGACGCTGGGCCAGCGTCATGGTCTTCTTCACCGAGAAGCCCAGGCGCGTGCTGGCGGCCTGCTGCAGGGTGGACGTGATGAAAGGCGCATTGGGGCGGGTACGCGTGGGTTTGTCTTCACGCTTGGCCACGGTGTAGCTGGCCGCTTCCAGCGTCTTCAGCGCGGCATCGGCTTCTTTCTTGTTCCTGGGGCGGAAGGCGGCGTCTTTCTGCTTGGAGACTTCCAGACGCAGCGCATCTTTCTTGGCGGTCTGCGTGTCGGCGTGGATTTCCCAGAACTCTTCCGGAATGAAGGCGCGGATTTCACGCTCGCGCTCAACGACAAGACGCACGGCCACGGACTGCACACGGCCTGCGGAAAGACCGCGCGCAATCTTTTCCCAGAGCAGCGGCGAGACCATATAGCCCACCACGCGATCCAGGAAACGGCGCGCCTGCTGCGCATTCACGCGATCGATATTGAGCACGCCGGGCTGCTTGAAGGCGCCGGTGATGGCGTTCTTGGTGATTTCGTTGAAGACCACGCGCTTGAAGCGCTGGTCGTCACCACCGATGACTTCGCGCAGATGCCAGGCAATGGCCTCCCCTTCGCGGTCCAAGTCGGTGGCCAGATAGATGGTGTCGGCTTCCTTGGCGAGCTTCTTCAGCTCATCGATGACTTTTTCCTTGCCGGGCAGGATTTCGTAATGCGCTTTCCAGTCTTTGTCCGGATCCACGCCCATGCGCGCCACCAGGGCGGCCCGGGTCTTGGTTTCTTTCTGCGCCGCCTTGGCTTCGGCGGAGAGCTTGCGGGTGGCGGCGGCCGCCTTGGCGCGCTCGGCCGCATCCACGGGTTTGCCGGAACCGCTCACGGGCAGGTCGCGCACATGGCCGACGCTGGATTTCACGACGAAATCCTTGCCCAGGTATTTGTTGATGGTTTTGGCCTTGGCCGGCGACTCGACGATGACCAGCGATTTACCCATGGATGTTCACGACCGTTGCGGTGGAAAGTGGCCGGGGTCCGGCCAAAGAGTCGGCATATATAAGAGGCAAGACGGGCCGGGTCAAGCGGCCGGCCCCCAGGGACAAGCGGGCACCCCGGTCAGGAACGGGGGCTAAGCCCTTGTTCCTGCTCCAGTTTAGCCTTCAGATCCTGGAGTAATTGCTGCAGGGCCGGGAGCGCCTCCGGACCCAGGGCTTCCGTCCACCAGAGGCTGACGGCATTGGCCTGGGCCTCCAGGGCGATCAGGGATTCGGCCTCCGGCGGCCGTTGCAGGGCGGCAAAAGCCGGGCGCGAGCCGGCCTTCACGATCCAGTCGCCATCGGAAAGGCGGTCGACGCGGAAATACGGCAGCGTGCCCTCGTCCAGGATCAGCGAATAGCAGGCCAGCAGGCCGCCCAGAGGGCGTTCACCGCGGTACCACTCAGGAGGCGGCAGCAGGCGGGGATGCAGACCCAGCTTGCGGGCCTGCATGCGCAGCGCCATGAGGCGCGTCTCGCGGCGGCTGGGCCGGAGCAGGGAAACCTGCCCGACCACGAAGGCCACCACGATCAGCATAACGACAAGGAAAGTGCTCACGGGAGACGGGTACTCACGAGAGGAAGGCGCTCACGAAGCGGGAGCGTCTCCCCCCGGGAAGAAGATGGGCTTGAGCTTGCCCAGCTGCGCATCCAGCGAGGAAGACACGCTGGAGGACATGGTGAAGAAGCTGAGCAGGGCCTTGGAGTTGGAATCGTTCTGGAAGGCACCGACGGTGCGCTGCCAGAAGGCATGGTTCACCAGCTGCAGCTGTTCATTGGTCTTGACCAGGCCCTTGAGCTCCCAGTCCGGCGTGCCGCCCTCGCGCGCGATGAAATACTGGCGCATGAGGTACAGGGAAGCCGAGCGGGTGATGAATTCCTGCGGCGTGGCAAAGGGCAGGTGCATGCGGGCATTGGCCTTGAGCGCGCCGAACACGGGGCAGGCGCTGGTGGCCATGATCAGGCCCATCAGGGCGCGCACGCCCTCCTCCAGGCCAACGCGCTTGACGTACTCGCGCTCCGGCGTCACCACGCGCACATTGGCCTTGGTGTTGCCGGGCAGCTTCTGGAAGTCGCGGGCGACCTTGTCCAGGTCCAGCGCGGCGGGACAATGCGAGTGCTCTGCCTTGGGCAAGGGGCAGTTGCTGCACTGGTTGTTGCCCAGGCGCGTCCACTCGGGCGCGTCGGTCGGGATGCGGCGCGGATCAAAGGTTCGATCCAGGTTGACGTCGAAGCGGAGTTCCTGCCCGTCGTCGAAAGTGAAGTAGTAGTAGATGCTTGTCATGATTGTTCTTCCATGCCGCGCGGCGGCATGCTCTTCCCCTGGTCCTCGATAGGCGGCGCGCGCTCCGGCTGGTCAGGCCGCCGATGAATCCGGTGACACGCGCTCCGCAGTCTGCCATGCAAGGGGCGGGCCGTCCCTCTCCCCTCCGTGGGACTCCGGCCGTCCTGTTGGCGAGCCTTCCGGCCGGATTCCA
>DASUXS010000454.1:0-2218 GCA_036377855.1 Moraxellaceae bacterium | reverse complement strand
CAGGGCGTGCTGGCCGAGCAGTTCCGCCATTTCGGCAATATAGAACCGCAGGAATGGCTGCCGCCCTTGCTGGACGCCGAGCTGGGCTATCGCCGCAAGGCGCGCCTGGGCGTGAAGTTCGTCATCAAGAAGGACGAGCTGCTGGTGGGTTTCCGCGAGAAGCAGTCCAACTTCCTGGCCGATATCCGCCAGTGTGAAGTGCTGGATGCGCGCCTGGGCCACGAGCTCACCGCGCTGCGCGAGCTGATCAGCGGCCTGGAAATGCGCGACCGCATTCCCCAGATAGAGGTGGCCGCGGGGGACGAGGATGTGGCCCTGGTGTTCCGCCACATGGAGCCGCTGCCGGACAGCGATGTGGCGGCGCTGACCGCCTTCTGCGCCGGCAAGGGCTGGCATCTGTACCTGCAGCCGGGCGGCGTGGAGACCGTGCATCGCGTGCATCCGGCCCAGGGAGAAGATCGCCTGCACTACGCCCTGCCGGATTTCGGCCTGAAGATGGCTTTCCATCCCATGGACTTCACCCAGGTGAATGCCGGGCTGAACCGCCGCATGCTGGCGCTGGCACTGGATTTGCTCGATCCCCAGCCGGAGGACCGCGTGCTGGACCTGTTCTGCGGCCTGGGCAACTTCACCCTGCCGCTGGCCACCCGCGCCAAAGAGGTCATAGGTGTGGAAGGCATACAGGCCATGGCCGACCGCGGCATGGAGAATGCCCGCGGCAACGGGCTGACGAATGTGTCCTTCTATGCCCAGGACCTGACGGCGGATTTTTCGCAGCAGCCCTGGGCCCGGCAAGGGTTTGACCGGATTCTGATCGATCCGCCGCGCAGCGGAGCCCAGGAGATCGTGCAGTACCTGCCGAAATTCAAGGCCAGGCAGGTGGTCTATGTTTCCTGCAACCCCGCCACGCTGGCGCGGGATGCCGGCCTGCTGCAGGAAGCGGGCTATCGTTTGGTGAAGGCGGGTGTGATGGACATGTTCACGCACACAACGCATGTGGAATCGATTGCGCTGTTTGAGAAAAAATGACGAGGCAGCAGTTCTGCTGCCTCGTCATCCCCGCGCAGGCGGGGATCTTGTGGATGCAGGCAGGGCCTTTACCGAAGCCCTGCCAGATTTAGTGAGGTTCCCGCCTGCGCGGGAACGACGGCGTCACATGGTGTGAAATGGTCAAGGTTCGCGAAGATTATCCCCAGAGGCCCGACGGCAGCGTCGACCTCGATGCCTGGCTGGCCCGCCTGCAGGGCCGCGTCGTCCTGCATAACGCGGACGAGCTCAAGCGCGCCTGCGAATTCGCCGAACGCATAGACCGTGAAAATTCCGCGCAGGACCATGTCTGGTCCACGCGCAGCTCCAGCTTCCTCACCGGCCTGGCCATGGCCGACATCCTGGCGGATTTGAAGCTGGACCAGGAATCGCTGATGGCGGCGGTGCTCTACCGCGGCGTGCGTGAAGGCAAGACCACGCAGACGGTGATTGAAAAGGAGTTCGGTCCGGACATCGCCCACCTCATCGAGGGCGTGCTGCGCATGGCCGCCATCAGCCAGGTCATCAATCCCGAGCGCAACGCCCAGTTCGGCCAGGCCCAGCAGCAGCTGGACAATGTGCGCAAGATGCTGGTGGCCATGATTGATGATGTGCGCGTGGCCCTGATCAAGCTGGCCGAGCGTACTTTCGCCATCCGCGAGATCAAGGATGCCAGCCCCGAGCGCCGGCGCCGTGTGGCCCGCGAAATCTTCGACATCTATGCGCCGCTGGCGCATCGCCTGGGCATAGGCCATATCAAGTGGGAGCTGGAGGACCTGTCCTTCCGCTACCTCGAGCCCGAGGCCTACAAGCACATCGCCGAGCTGCTGGACGAAAAGCGCCTGCAGCGCGACGAGTACATCCAGAATGTCATACGCACCCTGCAGGAAATGCTGGGGCGCATGGGCATGGAGGCGGATGTCACCGGCCGTGCCAAGCACATCTATTCCATCTGGCGCAAAATGCAGCGCAAGAAGATCTCCTTCAACGAGGTCTACGACGTGCGCGCCGTGCGCATCCTGGTGCCGGAAGTGCGCGACTGCTATGCCGCCCTGGGTGTCGTGCATTCGTTGTGGAAACATATTCCGCGCGAGTTCGACGACTACATCGCCACGCCCAAGGAAAACGGCTACCGCTCCCTGCACACCGCCGTGATCGGCCCGCAGGGCCGGCCCATGGAGGTGCAGATCCG
>DASUXS010000453.1:0-3176 GCA_036377855.1 Moraxellaceae bacterium | reverse complement strand
CGAGGGCCTGCTGGAAGTGGACAAGCTGGTGCGCGTCCAGAAAAACCTGGTCAAGCTGCTCAATAATTTCATTTCCTTCCGTGATTTCTACACGCGCCGCGACAAGGCCATTTTCCAGGCCGGCACGCTGTATATCGACGGCAAGAGTTGCGATCTTACGGTGCGCGTGGGCGACGTCGGCAAGCACAGCGCCATGGCCGGTGCCAGCGGCAGCTATCTGGTGTATTGCGAATGCACGCGGCCCAGCAGTGCCGAGAAGATGAATCTTGTCGCCGCCGTCACCGCCGGTGATTCGGGCAAGCTGATGGCCGGCCGCAACGGCATTTTTTACGACCGTGCCGGCGTGGACTGGGATGCGCATGTGGTGAAGCTGATCGAGAACCCCATCAGCGTGCGTGAAGCCTTCTGGACGCCGTATCGCCGCATCGCCAAGATGATCAGTGACCAGATGCAGAAGATGGCGGCCTCGCGCGACAAGGCCATGGAAGAAAAATCCGCCGCCGGTGTCACCGCCTCCGCCAACCATGTGCAGAACGCTCCCGCGGCGGCGGCGGCCGCCGCACCGGCGGCACCTGCAGCGCCCGCGGCGCCACCTTTCGACATCGCCAAGTTCGCCGGTATCTTCGCCGCCATCGGTCTCGCCATCGGCGCCATCGGCACCGCACTGGCCGCTATCGCCGCCGGTTTCCTGTCGCTGAAATGGTGGCAGATGCCGCTGGCCTTCCTGGGTGTGATCCTGCTGGTGTCCGGCCCGTCCATGATCATGGCCTGGTTCAAGCTGCGCAAACGCAACCTCGCGCCCATCCTGGATGCCAATGGCTGGGCCGTGAACACCGAAGCGCGCATCAATATTCCCTTCGGCACCGCGCTTACGCAGGTCGCCCATTTGCCGGAAGGTGCCGAGCGTTCGCTTACCGATCCCTATGCCAGCCGCAAGCATGGTTGGGCATGGTGGCTGCTGCTCATCCTCATCATCGCGGCGGCGGCCTGGGGGTATACGGATGGGTGGTTCGGGCCGCGCTGAGTTCAACAAAGAAAAGCGTCATTCCCGCGCAGGCGGGAATCTTCATGGTGTGCAGCGGGCCTTGAAAGAGGCCCTGCTTGAGTTCAGGAGATTCCCGCCTGCGCGGGAATGACGTAGTAGAGGGAAGTGGAAAAATAAAAAAGCCCGCAACTGCGGGCTTTTTTATTGAGGCAGGAATCAGCCGCCAAACATCGACTTCTTCTTGGTCTTGCGGATTTCCTTTTCGCTCTGGAATTCCACCAGGCCGCTTTCGATATTGGTCAGCTTGAGCGTGAACTTGTAGTACACGTCCTTGGTGGAGCCGGCGGTCTTCTGGATGGAAGAGAAGTTGCCGTAGAGCATGAACTGCGCGCCCAGCTGGCGGCCCATCTGCACCGACTTGGTTTCGTCCACCAGGCCGCTGTTCTTCTGGTAGTCCAGCTGCTTGGAGATGGCATCGACCTTGGTCATGTCCACGAAACGGAAGCGGCCGGAATTCAGCAGCTTGGTGGAGATGGTGTCGGTGATGGATTCGGTGTCTATATGTTCCAGCGTCTTGTTCTTGATGCTGTCCACGAACAGGATGGGGCGCTTGCCATTGGGCGAGATCTCGGCCATGGCCGGCGAGGCCAGCATGTCGTCCACCATCTTCTCGGCGATCATCTGCAGGTCGGTGGAGCCGAAATCGGTGTTCACCGTTTCCACGGCGGTGGCATCACCGTATTGCACGGTGGAGCAGCCGTTCATGCCGAGGGTGAGGGCTGCGGCCAGGGGCAGCAGGATGAGGGCGCGTTTCATTATTTCGTCACTCCTTGCGGTTCGCGTATCTGGATCTGGAATTTCTTGGCTTTGTCACTGGGGCCGGTGCCGCCGACACTGAGCTGGTCCTTGCCTTGCAGGCTGGCCGGACGCCATGGGCGGTTGTCTTCGTCCAGCGGCATGTCGTTCTCGTCGAACCACACGAACTTGTATTCGAACTTGGTGGTGGTGCCGGCATCGTTCTTGAGGATGGCCTTGGCCTGGGGCAGGCCGCCTTCGGTCAGCACGACGGCGGATTTCTCCACCTCGATGACGCCCTTGAGATCCCCGCCGCGGTAGTTGATGAGCTTGGGGGAGCTGCTGCAGGCGGCCAGCAGCAGGCCGCTGGCGAGCACGGTGGCGGTGAGGATGCGCTTCATGGTCGTTTCTCCTTTTAAGCTGCCGCCCGGCGGGCGGCAGGTGACTCATTCTTGCCTTGGTTTCCGCTCCTCAGTCACCGGAGCGGGCCGGTTCACAGAGGATAGATGCGGCTATAGGTTTTGCCCGGCAGCACGGTCAAATGCACCAGTGTCGGCCGTCCGGCGCGCACGCTCACGGTCAGCGGCGCCAGGCCCGGCAGCGACAGCGTATGGTCGCCGGCCGCCAGCGGCACCCGCACTACCTGGCCGCTGCCCGGCAGGGTCAGCCAGGAGCGCAGGTCGGGCTGGTCGGTGACCAGGCTGTAGACGGTTGTTACCAAACCCAGCAGGCCGGTGCTGTCGTTTTGTTGTGCCTGGCGCTGCATTTCCTGCTTGGTGAGCAGGCGCAGGAAGGCGCGCGCCAGCATGCCCGGCACTTCATCCTTGAGCGTGCGCACGGCCAGGGCGCGGGTGTCCACCAGCAGCGCGGACTCCAGGGCGTTGCCGTCCACATGCACCACCACCGGCGTGGGTGCCACGCTGTCGGGATAGAGCGGGAAGCTGACGGTGTTCAGCGTCTTTGACGTCCAGATGGGAATGCCTATGGATTTCTTTTCCGGCACATAGCCTTCTTCGACATAGACGATGATCTCGCCTTCGCCGGTCTTGGGGCCGACCTGCACATTGCCGATCTGCTTGGCGAGTTTCCTGGCGTCATCCAGGCCCACCTGCAGGCCGGTGCGCACGACGTCTTTCTGCAGATAGGGATTGTCGGGGACCAGTTCCAGCGCTTTGCGGTAATCGATGAAGGCGTCGTTGGTGCTGCCGGTGGCTTCGTAGATCAGGCCGGAAAGATAAAACGTGGCGGCATTCTGGAAGCCGGTTTTCACGCGGCCGGCGGCCAGGTCCATGGCACTGAAATAATTGTCGTACTGGCTTTCATCCAGGCCCTTGCTTTCGGCATCGCTGCGCGCGCTGTCCACCTTGTTTTCTTTCTTCGCCAGCGCGTCGACCTG
>DASUXS010000452.1:0-9358 GCA_036377855.1 Moraxellaceae bacterium | reverse complement strand
GCAACCAAGGTGTTTGCCGCCTGGGCCAGCGTGGAGGCGAAAGCCAAATGGTTTTCCGGCCCGGCCGGGCGCTGGACGGCGGAGATACGCGAACAGGATTTCCGTGAAGGCGGCCGGGAACGGTTGCGTGGCCGTTTCACGGCAAAGGAGCAGGAAGGCTGGATCTCGGATTTCCGCGCGCAGTACCACGATATCCAGCCGGATGAACGCATCGTCTACAGCTATGAAATGTATCGCAACGACGTACGCCTCTCCGTCTCGCTGGCCACCATCACCTTTGCCGCAGATGGCGAGGGCACGCTGATGACCGTGACAGAACAGGGCGTCTACCTGGACGCCCACAGCGACGGCAACCACTCACGCCGCGAAGGCACCGCCTTCCTCATGGACCAGCTCCAAGCCTCGTTGCAGCACTGAAGCAAGCAACAAAAGCAAAGAAGCTCAAAGCAAAGAAGATAGAAAGGAAAATCATGGACAAGCAAAACCCCAAACGCTGGCTGGCCCTCTACGTACTCTGCTGCGGCGTGCTGATGATCGTGCTGGACACCACCATCGTGAACGTGGCCCTGCCCTCCATACGCCAGGACCTGCATTTCACCGAGACCTCGCTGGTGTGGGTGGTGAACGCCTATATGCTCACCTTCGGCGGCTTCCTGCTGCTGGGCGGCCGTCTCGGCGACCTCTACGGCCATCGCCGTCTTTTCCTCGGCGGCCTGGTGCTGTTCACGCTGGCCTCGGTGGCCTGTGGCATCGCCACCTCCAAGGAAGTCCTGGTGACGGCGCGTGCCGTGCAGGGCCTGGGCGGTGCCATCGTCACCGCGGTGGCGCTGTCACTGATCATGGATCTGTTCACCGAGGACGCGGACCGTGCCAAGGCTATGGGCGTTTACGGCTTTGTCTGCGCCGCCGGCGGCAGCATAGGCGTGTTGCTGGGCGGTGCGCTCACCACGCTGAGCTGGCACTGGATCTTCCTGGTCAACCTGCCCATAGGCATCGCCGTGTATTTCTTCTCGCTCAAGCTGCTGCCCGATGTGAAAGGCACGGCGCATGGCGAAAAACTGGATGTGGCGGGCGCACTGACTGTCACCAGCTCGCTGATGCTGGCGGTCTACGCCATCGTCAACGGCAACGAAGCCGGCTGGACCTCGCTGCAGACCCTGGGCCTGCTGGGTGCTGCCGCCGTGCTGCTGGCGCTGTTCATCTTCATCGAAAGCCGCGTCACGCATCCGCTGATGCCGCTCAGCCTCTTCCGCCTGCGCAATGTCGCGGTGGCGAATGTGGTCAGCGTGTTCTGGGCCGCGGCGATGTTCGCCTGGTTTTTCATCTCCGCGCTCTATCTGCAGCAGGTGCTGAATTACACGCCCATGCAGGTCGGCCTCGCCTTCCTGCCGCCCGACCTCATCATGGCGATTTTCTCGTTGGGCCTGTCCGCCAGGCTGGTGATGCGTTTCGGCATACGCCTGCCCATGGCCGTGGGCCTGGTGATTGCCGGCCTGGGCCTGGCGCTGTTTTCCGGCGCACCGGTGAACGGCGAATTCTGGGTGCATGTCTTCCCCGGCATGGTGCTGCTGGGCCTGGGTGGCGGCATTGCCTTCAATCCGGTGCTGCTGGCGGCGATGAATGATGTGCAGCCCAGCGAATCCGGACTGGCCTCGGGCATGGTGAACACCGCCTTCATGATGGGCGGCGCCCTGGGCCTGGCCGTGCTGGCCAGCCTCGCGGGTGCACGTACGGAAACGTTGCTGGCCGCTGGTGCCGACCAGGCCACGGCCCTCACCGGCGGCTACCAGCTCGCCTTCATCGTGGGCGCCGCTTTCGCCATCGGCAGCGGCGTCATCGGCGCGCTGCTGATGCGCGGCGGCCAGCTCAATGCCAAGCCGGAAGCCGAAGCGGCCGGCTGAACAAGCTGATCAACACAGACACAGGAAAAAGGAGACAAGGACATGCAGATTGCAGCGCAGAAAGAACATGAATGGCTGAAGAAATTCCTCGGCGAATGGGAGTCGCGCGGTGAAGCCCCCGCCGGCCCCGACTACCCTGCCATGACCTGGACCAGCCGCGAAAGCGCCCGCGCTATTGGTGAGCTGTGGATACAGTCCGAATCCACCGGCACCATGCCCGGCGACGGCAGCCCCACCATCATGCAGCTGACGCTGGGCTATGACAGCAAGCGCCAGCGTTTTGTCGGCACCTGGATAGGTTCCATGATGGATTACCTGTGGGTGTATGAAGGCACGCTGTCCGCCGACGGCCGCGTGCTGACGCTGGCCGCCACCGGCCCGCGCATGGACCAGCCGGGCAAGATGGCGAAATACCACGACATCCACACCTTCGTGGATAACAACCACCGCGTCCTCACCTCGCAGATGCTGGACGACGACGGGGAATGGAAACAGTTCATGGAAGCGCATTACTACCGCCAGTAAGCACCGCCACATTCATTCCAGGGAGGAAGCCCGCATGGCCACCACCATAGACACACCGGCCCTGCTGCAAAGCGACAGGCAGCAGACCGCCAGCATACGACTGCAGATGCCACGCGCAGACATCCAGAAAGAAATGGGGCCGGCCATACAGGAGCTCATGGCGACCATCGCCGCCCAGGGCGTGGTGCCGGCCGGGCCCCTGATTTCGCATCATTTCCGCATTGATCCCGCGGTCTTTGATTTCGAGGTCAGCATTCCCGTCAACCTGCCGGTGCAGGCCAGCGGTCGCGTGGTCCCCAGCGAGCTGCCCGCCGCCCTGGTGGCGCGCACGAATTACCGCGGCCCCTATGAAAAGCTGGGCGATGCCTGGTGCGAGTTCCAGCAATGGATAAAAGCCCAGGGGCACGAGACCGCCGGCGGGCCCTGGGAGCGTTATCTGAAAGGTCCCGAATCCGGGGCCGATGCGGCGCAATGGCTGACGGAGCTCAACCAGCCCATCAAGCGTACGTAATGCCCCGCTGCCAGCTCCACCACCGCTGACAGCAGACTCAAAATCAATCACAGGAAAACCATCATGCTGAAATTCCTTGCCTATGCGGCCCTGGCCGTCACCGTCGCCATCGTCGTGGTCCTGATCATTGCCGCCAAGAAGCCGGACACTTTCCGGGTCGAGCGCAAGATCGTCATCAACGCCAGCCCGGAAAAGATCCAGGCCGAAATCAACGATTTTCATCGCTGGCAGGCCTGGTCGCCCTATGAAAACAAGGATCCGCAGATGAAGCGCAGCTTCAGCGGTGCCGCCAGCGGCGTGGGCGCGCGTTATGGCTGGGAAGGCGACAAGAATGTCGGCACCGGCGCCATGGAAATCACCGCGTCCACACCGGAGAAGACCACCATCAAGCTGGATTTCCTGCAGCCTTTTGAAGCGCACAACATCGCGGAGTTCTCCTTCCAACCCTCTACTGCCGGCACCGAAGTGACCTGGGCCATGCAGGGTCCGCTGCCCTTCTTCGGCAAGGTCATGCATGTGTTCTTCAATATGGACAAGATGGTGGGCGGCGATTTCGAAACCGGCCTGGCCAGTCTCAAGGCCGTGGCCGAGAAGCCCTGATCACGGCCCCTCATCCAAGGAGCATGAAAATGGAAAGCATGAATCCCTATATCGATTTCTCCGGCCGCTGCCGCGAGGCCCTGGCCTTCTACACGAAGTGCTTCGGCGGCGAGATCGTGAGGCAGATGAGCTATAGCGACGCCAAGATCGATGTTCCGGAACAGTTCCGCGACTACCTGCTGCATGCGGAATTCAAAGCCCCCGGCCTGCGCCTCATGGCCTCCGACGGCCGCCCCGGCCAGGCCGTGGCGCCCAGCAGCCGCATCATGCTCTGCCTGCATTTCACGGATAACGAAGAGCAGACCCAGGTCTTCGACAGCCTGGGCCAGGGCGGCAATGTGATAGAGCCGCTGGCCATCGCCTTCTGGGGCGACCGCTTCGGCATGGTCAGCGATCCCTTCGGCGTGCAGTGGATGCTGATCTGCCCGCAGCAGAAATGAATACCAAAAACCTGGAAAAAGGAAAAACAGAAACATGAACCCGAACAACACTCCGCTGCGTATCGAACGCACCATCAAGGCACCGCTCAGCCTGGTCTGGAAAGTGCACTCCGAAGCCGAACATCTCGCGAAATGGTGGGGGCCGGTGGGCAAGAAGCTGCTGGTGAAGAAACTGGAATTCCGCCCCGGTGGTGTTTTCCATTACGGCATGGAAGCCCCGGACGGCAGCATGTGGTGGGGCCGCTTCGTCTACCGCGAGATCGTTCCGGAAAAGAAACTGGTTTTCCTCAACTCCTTCGCGGACGAAGCGGGCAATGCCACGCGCGCTCCCTTCAACAGCAACTGGCCGCTGGAAGTGCTGAACACCTGGACCTTCGAAGAACACGATGGCCAGACCACCCTCAAGCTGCATGGCATGCCCTTCAACGCCAACGACGAAGAGCATGCCCTGTTTGAAAGCTTCTTCGCCTCCATGAACCAGGGCTTTGGTGCCACCTTCGACCAGCTGGACCGTTACCTGGAAAGCCTGGGCTGAGCACTTCCGGCGGGCCGGACATCGTCATTGCAGACATGTCCCGGCCCGTTCTCCCGTCGGCATGACCTTGACCCTTGCGCCGGGGGCTTGCTACATGACAGGCCCTGAAGGCCTGCGGGCCGCGGCAACGTTACAGCGCAGTCATGCCCACCACCCAGCAAAAAGCGGAAATCGAAGCCCTGCTGCAGAAGCCACAATGGCTGCTGCCTATTCCGGCCTATCTCAAGGACAGCTATCACCGGCACCGTGCCCAGGAATTCCAGCGCCTCGTCGCCCTGGGCTCCTCCCTGCTGCTGCTGATGTTCGCCGGCCTCATGGCCTTCATGTATTTCTTCTATGGCAGCACCCTGTCCACGCATGACCACCACATCGCCCTGCGCGGCGAGTCACTGTGCATGCTGCTGATAGGCGGCGGCATCCTGGCCGGCCGCTGGCAAAGAGCCACACCGCATTTCAATCTCTGGATACCGCCGGTACTGGCCCTGATCCTGGCCAACAAGATCCTCATCGGCAGCCATCTCGACGGTGCCGATGTCGCCCTGAACTATGTCTATGTCACGCTGCTGGTGGTGATAGTCGGCGTGCTGGCCCTGCAGCTCACCACGCTGGCGGCGGCAGCCGGCTGCCTGCTGGCCCTGCCGGCTTTCCTGCCGGGACTGCTGAGCGCGGAAAAATCCGATTTCACCTTCTATGCCCTGTCCTATTACTTCCTCGCCGTGCTGGTCTGCCTCTTCGTGGCCGCCGTGCGCGAAGACAAGGACCGCGTCACCTTCCTGCAATCCGTGCTGCTGGACATGGAGAAAGAGGAAGTCGGCCGCCTCAATGGCGAGCTCACGCGCCTGGCGCAGCAGGATTCCCTCACCGGCCTCGCCAACCGCCGCCATTTCGACCACAGCATGGACCTGGAATGGGAACGGGCACGCCGGCAACAGGCACCGCTCAGCGTCATCCTCATCGATGTCGACCATTTCAAGGCCTATAACGACCATTACGGCCATCTCGCTGGCGACGACGCCCTCATGCGCGTGGCCGAGCAGATAGGCCTGGCCACGCGCCGGCCTGGCGACCTGGCGGCGCGTTATGGCGGTGAGGAATTCGTGTTGCTGCTGCCCGACACCTATGCCGATGGCGCCGAAGACGTGGCGCGGCGCCTGCTGGCCGCCGTCGATGCCCTGGGCCTGCCGCATGCCGCCTCGCCCACCCTGGGCCATGTCACCCTGAGCATGGGCATTGCCACCGGCGTGCCCGGCGCCCAGGGCTGGGACCAGCTCATCGCCCAGGCCGACGATGCGCTCTACCAGGCCAAGGCCGGGGGTCGCCACCGCTACACCCGCCATGCCGCGGAGACGGCATGATGCCGCTCCCGTCCTGTCCCTTCCGTGTTGGCGGGGCAGGTGTTAAAAACGCAGGATAACGACGCCGATTCAAGCCAGGGAGTGATGCCATGAAAACCGTCGCCGACATTCTCAAGACCAAGGGCAGCGCCCAGACCTACACCATCTCCCCCGAAGCCACGGTGCTGGAAGCCATCACGCTGATGGCGGAAAAAGGCATAGGCGCGCTGGTGGTCACCCAGGGTGAGGAAGTGGTGGGCATCATCAGCGAACGCGACTACGCGCGCAAAGTGGTGCTGATGGAGCGTTCCTCCTACAGCACCGATGTCAGCGCCATCATGTCGGCGAATGTGATCACGGTGAGCCCGCGCGAAAGCAATGAATTCTGCATGACCATGATGACGGAGAAGCGCCTGCGCCACCTGCCCGTGATAGACGATGGCAGGCTCATCGGCCTGATCTCCATCGGCGACCTGGTGAAGGACATCATTTCCGACCAGCAATCGCTGATCCACCAGCTGGAAAGCTATATCCGCGGCGAATGACGCCCTGTGAAGCCCTGATGAAACCCGAAGACCTGCTGTTACTGGTCAGCCGCACCATGCCCTATGGCAAGTACAAGGACCGGGTGATCGCCGACCTGCCCGGTCATTACCTGGCCTGGTTCGCGCGGGAAGGTTTTCCGCCGGGGGAAATCGGCCGCCTGCTCGCGCTCATGCACGAGATCGACCACAACGGCCTCAAAGGCCTGCTGGAACCTTTACGCCGGCGCTGAGTCGCGGATGGTCAATCCTCGAAAAGGGAAAGATTCCGGGGGGCGGCTTCCCCGGGCAGGTAACCCGACTCATCCACTTCCTCACGTCGCACCAATCCCCCCACACGCACCCCCAGCAAACGTATGCGCCGTTCCAGCGGCACGCGTTTCAGGCACTGCCCCGCCAGCTGGCGTATGGTTTTCGCATCCGCGGTATGGAAATCCGCGGTGTGGTCGCGCGTGGCCGCCTTGAAATTGTCATAGCGCACCTTGATGCCCACGGTGCGGCCCAGATAGCCCTTGCGCTCCAGGTCGGCCGCCACCTGTTCGCACAGCCGCGTGAAAATCGCGCCGAGTTCGGCCTTGTCCGCCACCGCATGCAGGTCGCGGCCGAAGGTGGTTTCACGGCTCATGGACACCGGCTCGCTGCTGGTCTGCACCGCCCTGTCATCCAGGCCACGCGCAGCGCGATACAGCCACTGGCCATAGCTGTTGCCGAAATTGGCCAGCAGCCAGGCCTGGTCTTTCTCCGCCAGGTCGCGGATGGTTTCTATGCCGAAGCTTTTGAGCTTTTCATCCGTGCGCGGCCCTATGCCATTGATCTTGCGGCAAGGCAAAGGCCAGACCAGCGTTTCCAGGTCGACTTCATGCACGATGGAAATGCCGTTGGGCTTGTTGAATTCGCTGGCCATTTTTGCCAGCAGCTTGTTGGGCGCAACGCCCACGGAACAGGTGAGGCCGGTGGCAGAAAAAATCGCGGACTGTATCGTCGCGGCCAGTAGGCGACCGCCCTCTTCCTGGCCGCCGGGCACCTCGGTGAAATCGATATAGACCTCGTCCACGCCGCGGTTTTCCATCACTGGCGCATGCGCCAGTATCACTTCCTTGAAGCGGCGTGAATAACGGCGGTACTCGTCGAAATCCACCGGCAGCATGATGGCGTCGGGACAGAGCTTGGCCGCCTTCATGATGCCCATGGCCGAACCCACGCCGAACTGGCGCGCGGCATAGGTGGCGGTGGTGATGACGCCGCGGCCGACATAATCGCGGATACGCGGGAAATCCTGCAGCGGAATGCGGTCCAGGCTGCCGTCCTCGGCAGCCCGCGCCAGCACGTCGTCCTCGCGGCGCCAGCGGCCGCCTATGACCACCGGCAGGCCCTTGAGCTGCGGATAGCGCAACAGCTCGACCGAGGCATAGAAGGCATCCATGTCGAGGTGGGCAATACGGCGCAGGGGTGGGCTCATCAGGCATCGACCGGAAACAGGCAAGGGACAGACACCCTGCCCTGGGCGCAACTAGAGCCGAAAACACCTGCCCCGGCAAGCATCTGTCCTGTCAGCAGGCTGTCATGCCCCTACGTAATGCGAACGTATTTCCCCTGCTTGCCTGGTATCGGGTTTGCTAGCATGTTGTGGCCTCAGGGACCTGTCCCTGAGCTCTTCACTTTGCCCATTGCCTCCCTTGCCCTCCGGAGACGTAGTCATGGCCAAGGCTGCCACCCCTGCCGAAAAACCCCGCATCCTGCTGGTCGACGACCAGCAGACCAACCTGCTGGCACTGGAAGTGCTGCTGGACGAGTTCGATGCCACGCTGCTGCGCGCCAACTCCGGCAACGAAGCCCTGAAAATGGTGCTCAACCAGAAAATCGCCCTGGTGCTGCTGGATATACAGATGCCGGACATGGACGGCTATGAAGTCGCCCGCCTGATGCAGACCAACAGCCGCAGCCAGGGCATTCCCATCCTCTTTGTCAGCGCCATCAACCAGAGCCCGGACAACGTGCTCAAGGCCTATGAGAGCGGCGCTGCCGACATCCTGATCAAGCCGCTGGAACCGGTGATACTGCGCAGCAAGGTGCGCATCTTCCTGGATCTCTACCGCAAGAACCGCGAGCTGGAGCTCAGCAACACCGCCTTTGAAACCAGCATGCGCAAGCTGGCCCGCCTCAAGGAGCATTCCGACCTGCTGCTGGAGTCGCTGGGTGATGCCATCCTGCAGCTGGATGCCGAAGGCCGCATCCGTTACGCCAATGCCGCCGCTGCCGCGCTGCTGGACGATGACCAGCCCCTTGTGGGCAGCCTGCTCAGCGAACACCTGGTCGGCGACAGCGAAGAAGACCTGGTGGGTGAAATGCTGGCGCATTGCCTGACCGGCGAACGGGCCCAGTTCATTGCCGCCGTACGCCGCCTGGATGAAGTCTATGCCGCTGAATTCACCGCGGCTCCCATGACACGCGAAGGCGGCGAGAACGAAGGCGTGAGCGTGGTGTTCAAGGACATTTCGCGCCGGCATAAAGTTAAAAGCTGACCTCAATAAAAAAAACCGGGCCTGTGCCCGGTTTTTTTTATTGAGGTCATCCCCGCGCAGGCGGGGATCTCCCGGATTCAGGCAGGGCCTTTAAAAGGCCCTCTGCACGTCATGGACATCCCCGCCTGCGCGGGGATGACGTGCTCCGAAACGAATGCCGGGCAGCCAGTTCCATAAATCCCTTTTTATTGGCCCGGTTCAGTCGTGACCCTTGCCGTGACCATTACCATGGCCCTTGCCGTGTCCATGACCACCCTTGCCGGGTTTGCCGCCACCATGACGTTCACGATAGGCCGGCACATAGGTGTTGTTGTACCAGTCGTCACGCACGAAATAGACAGGACGGCCGCAGGCATTGTAACGCCCGCAGTAATTGGACCACTTCTTGGCCTGGCCCGGCGGCACATGCAGGTAGACCGGTTCGTAGACCACGCCCACCGGCACCGGC
>DASUXS010000451.1:0-7402 GCA_036377855.1 Moraxellaceae bacterium | reverse complement strand
TGTGCCTCCACGAAGGCCTTGGCGGCCAGCGCATGGCTGAGCGCCACCACCAGCACCGCCTCGTAATCAAACAGCGGCACGAAACGCAGGTCGCGGTGCTGGCTGGGATTGGAGGTGACAACAAGATCCAGTTCACGCCGCGACAGCATGTCCTGTGCATCGCCATGGAAGCCGCTGACAAAATCCAGTTCCACTTCCGGCCAGTCATTGCGGAAACGGTTGAGGGCGGGCATCAGCCATTCAAAGCAGCTGTGGCATTCGATGGCCATCACCAGGCGGCCGGCGCGGCCGTCTTTCAATTTGCCGAGATCGCGTTCGGCGTCGCGCAGGGCGGGCAGGATCAGGTCGGCCAGCTCCAGCAGACGCTCGCCGGCGCGCGTGAATCGTGGCGGATTGCTTTTGCGGACGAAGAGCGAGAGGCCGGCGTCTTCTTCCAGGCCCTTGAGCTGGTGGGAGAGGGCGGACTGCGTGAGATGCAGGCGCTCCGCGGCCTCGGCCAGGGAGCCGGCCTCGCGCAGGGCGGTGAGGGTGCGGAGGTGGCGGATGTCGATCATGGGTTTCTCTCTACTCCCTGGGGGTTCTCCCTCTCCCCCCGGGAGAGGGCTGGGGTGAGGGACGGCAGGAGTTATTAAGAACTGGCGGTGGTAGGGCAGAGGCCGCCCCTCACCCTAACCCTCTCCCAGAGGGAGAGGGGATAGAGAGTGGGGAGAGGGGACTCCCCTGGCCTCTGTATGAGACATTTTCAGCTCCGCCATTAAATAATTGATTTTGATTCATGTAAAGCCGATCGCAGAATGAGCCCCGTTCAATTCTGAGGACAGGATCATGAAGGCACATATTCTTGGTTTCCCGCGCATAGGCGCGGACCGTGAGCTGAAAAAGGCCGTGGAGGCCTATTGGGCTGGCAAGAGCGACCTGGCCACCCTGGAGCAGGCCGGGGCTTCCCTGCGCGCCCGGCACTGGGCGCAGCAGGCCGAGGCCGGCCTGGACTATGTCACCGTGGGCGACTTCGCTTTCTACGACCAGGTGCTGGCCACCTCGGCGCTGCTGGGTGCCGTGCCTGCGCGCTTTGGAAAAGTGGAGGGCGAGGTCGACCTCAACACCCAGTTCCGCATGGCCCGTGGCCGCGCTCCGGTGGGCGAGGATGTGGTGGCCCAGGAAATGACGAAGTGGTTCGACACCAACTACCACTATCTCGTCCCCGAACTCACCGCCGACCAGCAGTTCCGTCTCGGCAGCCAGCGTCTCTTCGCCGAAGTGCAGGAAGCGCAGGCGCAAGGCCACAAGGTCAAGGCGGTGGTGATAGGTCCGCTGACCTATCTCTGGCTGTCCAAATGCGCGGGTGGCGAATTCGCCAAGCTCACGCTGCTGGAGCGCCTGCTGCCGGTGTACGAAGAAATTTTCACCAGGCTCGGCGAACTGAAGGTGGAGTGGGTGCAGGTGGACGAACCCATCCTGGCCCTGGACCTGCCGCAGGAATGGCAGGCCGCATTTGAATTCGCCTACAACCGTCTGCAGCGTCGCAACCGCGACATCAACGTGCTGATCGCCACCTATTTCAATGCCCTGGCCGACAATCTCTGGCTGGCCTGCCATCTGCCGGTCGCCGGCCTGCATATCGACGTGACGCGCAGCGGCACGGAATGGCAGCTGGTGCTGGACCGCCTGCCGGAATACAAGGTGCTGTCCCTGGGCGTGATCGATGGCCGCAATATCTGGCGCGCCAACCTGCGCGAAAAACTGGACATCCTCAAGCAGGCCCAGGCCCGCCTCGGTGACCGTCTCTGGGTCTCCGCCGGCAGCTCGCTGCTGCATTCGCCGGTGGATCTGGTGCGTGAGGAAAAGCTGCCGGCCGAGCTGCGCTCCTGGCTGTCCTTTGCCGTGCAGAAGCTGGATGAAGTGTCGGTGTTGAAAGCCGCGCTGGAAAATCCCTCGCTGCCGCATGTGGTGGCCGCGCTCAAGGGCGCCGACCTCGCTGCCGCTTCGCGTCGAGAAGCCAATGCCTGGAAAAACCCCTATGTGCAGTCCCGCGTTGCCGCGCTGACGGCCCAGCATGCCGACCGCCGCAGTGCCTTTGCCGTACGCGAGCAGAAACAGGCTGATGCGCTGCAGCTGCCGCTGCTGCCCACCACCACCATTGGCTCCTTCCCGCAGACGCCGGAAATCCGCCAGGCCCGTGCTGCCTTCAAGGCCGGCACTCTGGATGCTGCCGGTTATGAAGCGGCCATGAAGGCGGAAATCGCCCATGCCGTGCGTGAACAGGAAGCGCTGGATATAGATGTGCTGGTGCATGGCGAAGCCGAGCGTAACGACATGGTGGAATATTTCGGCGAGCAGCTGGCCGGCTTCGCCTTTACCCAGTACGGCTGGGTGCAGAGCTATGGCAGCCGTTGCGTGAAGCCGCCCATCATTGTCGGCGACGTCAGCCGTCCGCGTGCCATGACGGTGGACTGGGCGCGTTATGCACAGTCGCTGACCCAGAAGTTCATGAAGGGCATGCTCACCGGCCCCGTCACCATCCTGCGCTGGTCCTTCGTGCGTGACGACCTGCCGCGTGAAACCGTGGCCCTGCAGATTGCCCTCGCCGTGCGCGATGAAGTGGTGGACCTGGAACAGGCCGGCATACGCATCATCCAGATCGACGAACCCGCCTTCCGCGAAGGCCTGCCGCTGCGCAAGCGCGATCAGGCGGATTACTGGCGCTGGGCAGTGCGTGCCTTCCGCGTGTCCGCCGCGGGCGTGGCGGATGAAACCCAGATCCACACCCATATGTGCTATTCGGAATTCAACGACTGCATCGAGCATATCGCTGCCATGGATGCGGATGTCATCACCATAGAGACCGCGCGTTCCGCCATGGAACTGCTGCGCGCCTTCGAGGACTTCGATTATCCCAATGCCATAGGCCCGGGCGTCTACGACATCCATTCGCCGCGCGTGCCGACGGTGGAAGCGATGACGCAGCTGCTGCGCGTGGCGGCCTCGCGTATTCCGGTGTCCCGTCTCTGGGTGAATCCGGACTGTGGCCTGAAAACCCGCGGCTGGCCGGAAACCAGTGCAGCGCTCAAGGCCATGGTGCAGGCAGCCAAGGTGCTGCGCGACAATCCGTCGGCGCAGAATGACCTGGGTGTGCAGGCCGTGGCCGGCCTGGCCACTGGCCATGTGCATAACGGGCAGTGCTGCCAGCCGGAAGAGGTTTGATCGCAGTGAAATGAAAAAGCCGGCTTGATGCCGGCTTTTTCATGGGAACTCCATTCGCACTGTCCATGGTCTCTGTCGCCCCGGCGAAGGCCGGGGCCCAGTGCCTTTGCTTTTTTCTGACGCTGCTAAAGACGCTGGGCCCCGGCCTTCGCCGGGGCGACAGTTAGTTATTGGAAGCTTCAGGGAAGAATTCAGCATGCGGGCTTCTTTTAGCGCTGCAAAAAGCACCCCTTCAATCATCAATATCAATCAGCGATGTATTCACCCCCAGCGCTGAAAGATTGGTGGTCACCGTACGTTCGGTAAGAAAACGTAGCAGGTAATGCGGCCCCCCGGCCTTGAAGCCGGTACCGGACAAACCTTCTCCCCCAAAAGGCTGGCAGCCGACCACCGCCCCGATCTGGTTGCGGTTGAGATAGATATTCCCCACCTTGGCATGCCGGCTGACATAGTCCAGCGTGTCTTCGATACGACTGTGCACGCCCAGTGTCAGGCCGTAGCCACTCTGGTTGATCCAGTCCACGACTTGAGGCAACTCTTCCAGCTTCCAGGTGGTGATGGCCAGCAGCGGGCCGAAGATTTCCTCGCGCGGCAAATCATTCCGGTTCAGCTGCAGGATATGCGGTGCCACGAAATGGCCGGCGCCTTCCGGGCTGCTGCCTTTAGCCTGCCAACGTGCTTTTGCACTGAAGCTGGCGACAGCTTCCTGCAACTGGCGCTGGCTGGCGGCATCGATGAGCGGACCCATGTCCGTGGCATAGAGTGCGGGATTGCCGGTCTGCCACTCTTCCAAAGCACCGGCCAGGCGTGGCAGCACGGCATCGCATAATTCTTCCTGCAGCCAGAGTATGCGCAGCGCGGAGCAGCGCTGTCCGGCGCTGGTGAAAGCGGAAGCCAGCACATCGGCAACGAGCTGCTCGGGCAGGGCGGAGCTGTCCGCGATCATGGCGTTGAGGCCGCCGGTTTCGGCAATCAGCGGCAGGCGTGGACCGGGGCGGGCGGCCAGCACCCGGCTGATATGTGTGGCAGTTTCCGCGGAGCCGGTAAACACCACGCCGGCCAGGGCGGGATGGGTCAGCAGCGGTTCGCCGAGTTCGCCGCTGGGGCCGGGGAGCAATTGCAATACATCGACAGGAATGCCGGCAGCATGGGCCAGCTCCACGGCACGGAAGGCAATCAGCGGGGTCTGGCTGGCGGGTTTGGCGATGACGGTATTGCCGGTGGCCAGGGCGGCGGTGACCTGGCCCAGGAAAATCGCCAGCGGGAAATTCCAGGGGCTTAAACACAGGAATACGCCGCGGCCATGCAGGGACAGCCGGTTGCTTTCACCGCTGATGGCAGACAGCTCCTGGCTGCCGCTGCAGAGTTTTTGCGCTTCGCGGGCGTAGTAATGGCAGTAGTCGAAGGCTTCGCGCCATTCCGCCTGGGCATCGCCGAAAGTCTTGCCGCCTTCGCGTACCAGCAGTGCCAACAATTCGCTGCGTGAGCGCTGCAGCTGCGCCGCCAGCCGCCGCAGCAATTCGGCGCGCTCTTGTACGGGGCGCGCACTCCAGGCCGGAAAGGCTTCGGCTGCACGCCGGCAGGCCAGGTCGGCATCGCTGGCATTGGCGGCCGCCAGCGTGCCGGGGCTGTCGTCGCTGTCGGCCGGATTACGGCGCGCCACGGCGGCATTGCCGTCGTGGCGCTTGCCGGCCAGCAGGGCATGCGCGGCGACATGGCCGAATTTCGGCAGCTGCTGTTTCAGCACGCCCAGCGTGGCGGTGTCGGCGGGATGGAAGCCGGGGCTGTTGGGGCGGTCGCCATAAAGATCGGGTGGTGCCGGCAGGCGCGGATGCGCTGTTGGCGCTTCCTGCTGCTGCAAAGGATCCTGCACCAGGTCGTCGTTGCTGAATTCACGATCGGCCAGCTGGTTGACGAAGGACTGCGAGCTGCCGTTTTCCAGCAGGCGCCGCACCAGATAGGGCAGCAGCGTCTGGAAAGAACCTACCGGCGCATACACCCGCAAGGGCCGGCCGGTTTCACGCTGGAAAGCATCGTGCACGGCATCGCCCATGCCCACCAGCTTCTGCACTTCATAATCGCTGCCAGTGGTTTTGGCGCAGGCCTCCAGCCAGGCCAGGGTATGCGCGTTATGCGTGGCGAACTGCGGCCAGAATTCGCCCTGGTGCGACAGCATGCGTTGCGCGCAGGCGAGATAGGCGATGTCAGTGTGGCGTTTGCGCGTGTACACCGGATAGCCGGGCAGGCCCAGCTGCTGTGCGCGTTTTATTTCCGCATCCCAGTAGGCGCCCTTGACCAGGCGCACTGGCACCGGATGGCGGAACTCGCCGGCAATGCGGCCCAGGAAATCCAGCACGGCCGGTGCGCGCTTCTGGTAGGCCTGCACCGCCAGGCCCAGGCCGCCCCAATGCCGCAAAGCCGGCATGCGGGCCATTTCCGAATAGATGGCCAGGCCGATTTCCAGGCGTTCGCTTTCCTCCGCATCCAGTGTGATGGGCACGCCGGCCTGTGCGGCGACATCGGCCAGGGTGCGCAACCGTGGCAGCAGTTCTTTTTCCAGGCGCCGCCATTGCGCGAATTCATAGCGGGGATGCAGGGCGGAGAGCTTGATGGAAATGCCGTCACGGGCCAGCAGCGGCAGGTCCTCCGCCTGGCCGGCGAGTGCTTCGATAGCCTCGCGATAGGCATCGGTATAACGGCGCGCGTCTTCACCGGTCTGCGCGGCTTCACCGAGACGATCGAAGGAGTAGCGCCGGCCGGGCTGGCGGCGGGCGAGGGCACTGCGCATGTCCTCGCCCTGCACGAACTGCTGCGCCATGAATTGCAGGGCGGCCTGTATGGCGCGCTGCAGCACGCTGTCGCCCATCTTGAGCAGCAGCTGGTGCCAGCGCCCGGACAGGCTTTCCTCGTCTTCGATGAAGCGCTTGCCCAGGGCCATGCCCACGCCCGCCAGCTGCACCAGCAGGCCGGCCGGGGCGGCATGCTGCCAGTTGCCGCGGGTGAGCTGGTCATTGATGAGACGGTGGGCGGTGGCGGCATCGGGAATGCGCAGCAGGGCCTCGGCCAGGGTGAGCAGGGCGCGGCCCTCGTCCGTGGACAGCTTCCAGGTGGCCAGGAAATCGTTGAAGGCCGAGCTGCGCTGGCTGCGGGCGCTGTCCACCAGGCGCAGGGCCAGCGGGGTGACAGCTTCGGCAGCGGGGGCGCTGCCCCGCAATGCCGCCAGCAGGGGCGCCAGGGCCGCGGCCTCGTCCAGCGTGGCGCTGGCGCGCAAGGCCTGGAAGTCGCAGGGCAGCTCTGGCAGGTCCTGGAGCAGCGGCGTCATGGGCATGTCCCCTTTCGCGGTATGTCTTTGTGTTGGCAACAGTTAAGTGCATGCCGGAGGGATTGGGAAATCCGGCGTTCGGGCGCCGGCTCGGTTAGAATGAAGGCTAACCGCGGTAGAGGATGCGAGCCTTCTCCATGAGCCAGCTGATAGACAACCAGGCCAAGCTTATCGTCCAGCAACATCTGGACCATCTGCATGAGCACCATGACGAACTTTCGCCGGAAAAGAAACAGGCCCTGCGTGAGCGCATCAAGGCCCTGCTCAAGCGTGAGGACGCGGTGCTGGTGGCACATTACTACGTGGATGCCGAGCTGCAGGCCCTGGCCGAGGAAACCGGCGGCATCGTGTCCGACTCCCTGGAAATGGCGCGTTTCGGCAACCGCCATCCGGCCAAGACCATCGTCGTGGCCGGCGTGAAGTTCATGGGCGAGACCGCCAAGATCCTGAATCCGGAAAAGCGCGTGCTCATGCCCACGCTGGAAGCCACCTGTTCGCTGGACATAGGCTGCCCGGAAGACGAGTTCACCGCTTTCTGCGATGCCCATCCCGATTACAAGGTGGTGGTCTATGCCAACACCTCCGCTGCCGTGAAGGCACGCGCCGACTGGGTGGTGACCTCCAGCTGCGCCGTGGACATCGTGCAGCACCTCTCCGATGAAGGTGAAAAAATCATCTGGGCGCCCGACAAATACCTGGGCGCCTATGTGGAAAAAACCACGGGCGCGGACATGCTGCTCTGGGATGGTTCCTGCATCGTGCATGAAGAATTCAAGGCCCGCGGCATCCTGGACCTGAAAAAGGTCTATCCGGATGCGGCGGTGCTGGTGCATCCGGAGTCGCCGGCCTCGGTGGTGGAAATCGCCGATGCCGTGGGCT